>CALLQM010000084.1 GCA_938014855.1 uncultured Clostridia bacterium
CTGCATCTTAAAAAGAAACTGGTGGGCACCATCGATATGTCCAACCGTGTGCAAAAGTTTGTGGACTGCCGCACACGCGATACAAACCGCCGCGAAATTTACATCGTGGAGGGCGATTCCGCACTTGGCGCCTGTAAATTAGGCCGAGACTCCGAATTTCAGGCGATTATTCCTGTGCGCGGAAAAATCCTCAACTGCCTAAAAGCAGAATACGATAAAATCTTTAAAAACGATATCATTACGGATATCTTTAAGGTGCTGGGCTGTGGGGTCGAAGTCACTTCCAAAGCCAATAAAGATTTGTCATCGTTTGATCTGTCCGGACTGCGTTGGAACAAAATCGTAATCTGCACCGATGCCGATGTGGACGGTTTCCAAATTCGTACACTGATTTTAACAATGCTCTATCGGCTGGCTCCTACGCTCATCGAAGAGGGCTATGTCTATATCGCGGAATCTCCGCTTTATGAAATTACCAGCAAAGATAAGGTGTACTTTGCTTATACCGAGGTGGAAAAAGCCGATGCGATTTCTAAAATAGGATCGCAGAAATATACAATTCAGCGCTCAAAAGGACTCGGTGAAAATGAACCGGGCATGATGTGGCTGACGACGATGAATCCTGAAACACGCCGTTTAATCAAAGTAACGCCGTCGCAAGCCGAAGAAACAAGCGATATGTTCAGTTTGCTTTTGGGGGACAATCTTGCCGGCAGAAAAGAGTATATTTCCGAGAACGGCCACCGATATCTGGATTTGGCGGATATTTCGTAAGTTTGCCGGATTAATAATTGGGGTGAATAAATGGCAACGAGAAAACCAAAGAGGGTACCAAAAAAAAGAGTGGATCCGTCCGCAGTTATAGAAAATGCGGGCGTTATGGTGGAACAGCCAATCGTACAAACGCTGGAAAAGAACTATATGCCTTACGCTGTAAGCGTCATAGTTTCGCGTGCGATTCCGGAAATTGACGGATTTAAACCGTCCCACCGAAAACTGCTTTATACCATGTATAAAATGGGTCTGTTAACCGGCGCGCGCACGAAATCGGCGAATGTGGTTGGCCAGACGATGCGCCTGAATCCACACGGCGATGCTGCAATTTATGAAACGATGGTGCGCCTATCCCGCGGCTATGAAGCGCTGCTGCACCCTTATGTAGACAGCAAGGGAAATTTCGGAAAGTCCTATTCGCGTGATATGGCGTATGCGGCGTCCAGATATACCGAAGTCAAACTGGATTCCATCTGTACAGAGCTGTTCGGCGATATTGATAAAGATACCGTTGATATGACGGATAACTACGATAACACCATGAAAGAACCGACGCTGCTTCCGGTTTCGTTTCCGTCCGTTTTGGTAAATTCCAACATCGGAATCGCGGTTGGTATGGCGTCGTCCATCTGCCCGTTCAACTTGGGAGAGGTTTGTGAGACCACCATTGCCTTGATACGTAATCCAGATCATAATGTGATCGAAACGTTAAAAGCACCGGATTTTCCCGGTGGCGGTTATGTGGTTTATAACAAAAAAGACCTGCAGCATATTTACGAAACCGGACGCGGCGGCATCAAAGTCAGAGCGCGTTATACTTATGACAAAGCAGGCAACTGCATCGACATTACGCAGATTCCGCCGACGACAACGGTGGAAGCAATCATGGATAAGATTGTCGACTTGGTTAAAGCCGGTAAAATTCGTGAAATTTCGGATATGCGTGATGAGACTGATCTGTCAGGACTAAAATTGACGATTGACCTCAAACGTGGTACAGATCCACAACGTTTGATGCTCAAACTTTATAAACTCACACCGCTGGAAGATACGTTTTCCTGTAACTTTAATGTGCTGGTTGGCGGAATTCCAAAAGTATGCGGAATCAAAACGCTGATTACTGAATGGGCGGCATTTCGAGAAGGCTGTATCCGCCGCAGAGTATATTTTGATCTGACCAAAAAGAAAGAGAAACTGCACCTGTTAAAAGGGCTTGGGAAAATTCTTCTCGATATTGATAAAGCAATTCGCATCGTGCGGGAAACCGAAGAAGAAAAAGAGGTTGTCCCGAATTTGATGATTGGATTCGGAATCGACGAATTGCAGGCAGAGTATGTTGCGGAGATTCGGCTTCGCCAAATCAACCGCGAACATATCCTAAAGCGTTTGGATGAAACCGATCAATTGGAAAAAGATATTGCGGAAATGGAAGGAATCCTGAAAGACCGTAAAAAAGTCCGTAATATTATCATAAAAGAATTAAAAAATGTCAGCAAAAAATTTGCGATGCCTCGCAAAGCGCTGTTATATTATCCTTCCGCGGAAGAAGAACAGGTTGTGGAGGAAATTCCGGATTATCCCGTGCATCTGTTCTTTACACGGGAAGGCTACTTCAAAAAGATCACGCCGCAGTCACTGCGAATGAGCGGAGAGCATAAGCTCAAGGACGGCGACGAAATCATTCAGGAAGTTGAATCGCAAAACACGGCGGAATTGCTGTTCTTTACCGATCAATGTAAGGTGTATAAGGCAAAAGCCTGTGATTTTGAGGATACAAAAGCAAGCGTAATGGGCGACTTCATTCCTGCAAAACTTGGGTTTGATGAAGGTGAACAGGCGCTCTATATGGCTTATACGCTGGATTATTCCGGTTATATGCTCTTCTTCTTTGAAAACGGAAAGGCGAC
Source organism: uncultured Clostridia bacterium (assembly GCA_938014855.1). Lineage (GTDB taxonomy): Bacteria > Bacillota > Clostridia > Oscillospirales > Ruminococcaceae > Anaerotruncus. The sequence continues at coordinate 2,682 of CALLQM010000084.1, forward strand.
AAAAGTGGAACTTTCCAGCTACCAAACAAAAACCAATCGAAGAAGACTGATGAATGCATACAGCAATGCTTCGCCGATTGTCGGAATGGCGCATGTGACAGAAGATATCGATTTCTTGCTCACGACTTCCGCAGGACGCCTGCTTTTGCTGAATTCCGGCTCGGTCAGCGTGAAGTCGACCCGCAATTCGCAGGGAATTATCGTTATGACGCTGAAGAAAAATCATTATGTTAAGTCGGCAGTTCCGTTTGAAGATTCGATGTTAGAAAATGCGCATCGTTATCGTACGAAAACACTGCCTTCCGCAGGCAAAATTTTACGAGAACAAGATCAAGGCGAACAGCTGAAACTTGAGTAGCAAAAACAAAAAAAGAAAGCCGGGGGATATCACTACCCGCCGGCTTTCGGTTTTCGCTTCATGCAAACGCTATAAGAAGTAAAAACCAATGTTAGTTTGCGCCTGTGCAACTGTCATTATTCGTTTCGTAAAAAATTTATGGCAATGCTTGAAAAGCTTGTTTTCTTATGGTAAACTATTGTGAGTTGATATTATTGATAATGGATATAATCGGAGGTTTTTGGAAATGAGCACAATTGAAATTATCGGCGGAATTATTATTCTGCTGTGCGCTGTCATTATTGTTGTGACAGTTACCATGATGGAGGGAAAAGGCGGCGGCATGAACGCGCTATCCGGCTCCAACGAATCCTCTTATCTTGGAAAAAACAAAAGCAGATCTCTTCAGGCGACTCTGAGCAGGATTGCAAAGTATACCGGTATCCTGTTTGTGGGTACTACGCTGGTGGTTTATTTTATCAGTGCGGCGATGAAATAAGATACAAAAACTCCTCCGGCAACGCCGGAGGAGTTTTTGTTTTTAAAGTGTTTTTTCCATCATTTCATGTTCGCAGAATTCGTCCATATACCGTTTTCCCGTTGGAAGAAATCCATATTTTTGATAAAATGGGACTGCATAAAGCTGTGCGCCAAGTTCAAAGTGTTTGGCGTTTTGCGCTTTTGCAATCTTTTCCAGCTCCTCAATGATCATTCGTCCCAGCGAATGGCCTCTCCATTCTTTCAGTACCGCGATGCGTCCCAAAACAAAAACGCCGTTTTCTGCGCGGTAAACGCGCCCGGTCGCAACCGGATTTTCTTTGTCACAAAGCAGGACATGGTACGAAATAGGGTCGAACTTGTCCCAATCCGGGTCGGCAAACCCCTGCTCTTTGGTAAAAACTTACTAGCGGATGTGCAGCGCATCGCCCAAGTCACCTGCGGGATGCAATACTTTGACATTCATTTCTTATCGTGCTCCCAAATTTTTCTTTTGATTATACCAAATTAAATAGAAAGAAGCAACCGAATGACCAGTATTCCCAAGACACCGGGAATTCCCAAAATGGAAGAAGTGCCGACGGTAAACAGATTGAGCGAGAGTGTTACTCCGGTAAATGCGCCCAAATAACTAATAATCAGAAGTGCGGCATTTCCTGTAACAACCGAAAAAAGCAGGCATCGAAGAAAACGTCCCGAACGAAACAGCGCGATCAAAATGAACAAAATAGCCAATCCGGCGGCGATATACCAATACATAGACATGCAGATCCCTCCCACAGCAAAGTTTATGCGCGGGAGGAACGAAAAAGACCGCCGCGGGACAACCGCAACGGTCTTTTATAACAAAACAAAAGAGAGGGAATCTATAAGCCGGGTTCTGTCGCGAACAACGATCTTTCTGGTCCATGCGTTGCCGCATGGCTCTAGCCACCTTTCGAAACACGGCGAGCAGCCGTATCGTTTCAGCTGGTGTTGCTTCGGATAGGGTTTACATGGCAATACAGTCGCCTGCATTCCGGTGGGCTCTTACCCCGCCTTTCCACCCTTACCGCTTATAAAAGCGGCGGTATCTTTCTGTTGCACTTTCCCTCGAGTCGCCTCGGCCTGCTGTTAACAGGTATCCTGCCCTATGAAGCCCGGACTTTCCTCACCACGCCAAAAGGCGCTGTGCCGCTGTCCAATTCGCTCTCTGCTTATTATTTTACAGCAAATCGATCAATTCGTCAAGATATGGGAGATTTCCTGCAAAATTAGTATAAAATTAAAACAAAATCCATGAAAATTCTAGAAATATGCAATTTTTTACTTGCAAGGATGCATTCGAATTCGTATAATGTATGAGTAACATGCGAAGATAAGCGCGTGTGTTGTGTTGTGTCGATCAATAAAGGAGGAATCACAATTGTCAAATTTAAAAAGTGCCTACTTGCAGAAGGTATATGATACCGTTTGCAAACGAAATGCAGGAGAACCGGAATTTTTACAGGCTGTAGAAGAAGTTTTGGAATCGTTTGAGCCGGTTGTTGCCAAATATCCGGAGTATGAGACCAACGGAATTATTGACCGCATTGTAGAGCCGGAGCGCTTCATCCAGTTCCGCGTATCTTGGGTAGATGACAACGGTATGGTACAGGTCAACCGCGGATTCCGTGTACAGTTCAATTCTGCAATTGGACCTTACAAAGGCGGACTGCGCCTGCATCCTTCGGTTTGCGCCTCTGTTATTAAGTTCCTCGGCTTTGAGCAGTGCTTTAAAAACTCACTTACAGGTCTGCCGATGGGCGGCGGCAAGGGTGGTTCTGATTTTGATCCTAAGGGCAAATCGGATGGCGAAATCATGCGTTTCTGCCAGAGCTTTATGACCGAGCTTAGCAAACATATCGGCGCAGATACCGACGTACCTGCCGGCGATATCGGCGTGGGCGCACGTGAGATCGGTTTCCTGTTTGGACAGTATAAACGTCTGCGCAACGAATTCACAGGCGTTCTGACCGGCAAGGGGCTCACCTATGGCGGCTCTTTGGCAAGAACACAGGCGACCGGATACGGCTTGCTGTATTTCACACAGGAAATGCTGAATTCGATGAAGAGCGATTCCATGTCTGGCAAAACAGTTGTGATTTCCGGAGGAAATGGGCGCAAAAGTCGTGGCTCTGTCCGATTCCAACGGTTATATCTATGACAAAAACGGCATCCAGCTTGATATTGTAAAACAGATCAAAGAAGTAGAGCGCGGACGCATTTCCGAATATGCAAAGCGTGTTTCCGGTGCGGAATATCATGAAGGATGCAAAGGCATTTGGACGATTAAATGTGACGTGGCTCTGCCTTGTGCCACTCAGAATGAGCTGGATGGCGAGTCCGCGCAAGCGCTTGTGAACAACGGCGTGAAAGCAGTTGCTGAAGGTGCGAATATGCCGAGTACTCCTGAAGCGGTTGACGTTTTCCTCCAAAACTCCATTTTATTTGGACCCGCAAAAGCGGCGAATGCAGGCGGTGTCGCAACCAGTGGTTTGGAAATGAGCCAGAACTCGATGCGGTACAGCTGGACATTTGAAGAAGTGGATGCCAAACTAAAAGATATTATGGAAAACATTTTCCACAATGCATTCAATGCTTCCAAAGAATTTGGCGCGGAAGGCAACCTGGTAATGGGCGCCAATATCGCAGGATTCCTCAAAATTGCAGACGCTATGAAATGGCAGGGCGTTGCATACTAATTGATACTTATAATTGTGTGCACAGTGCCGTTGGCACTGTGCGCATTTTTAACAAAAAAAGTACAGAAAATTTTGACATTCGTGCCTTAACGTGCTAAACTGTTTTTAGAGTTTGAATATTATACTTTATGATAGGAAGTGTACATTATCATGGAGATCAACGTTACATTGACCAAAAATCCTAAGACAAAACCGACAGATGAATCCCAGCTGGGATTTGGTCGGATTTTTACGGATCATATGTTCCTAATGGATTATTGCGCAGACAAAGGCTGGCATGATCCGAGAATCGTACCCTATGGACCAATTCCGCTTGATCCGTCTGCGGCATGCTTCCACTATGCGCAGGAAATTTTCGAAGGAATGAAAGCTTATCGGACTGCAGAAGGAACGATTCAGTTATTCCGTCCGCAGGAAAACTTTAAGCGTCTGAACGCATCCTGTGAGCGTTTGGTGATTCCGAAGATGGATGAAAATCTGCTGATGGATTCGCTGAAAAAACTCATCAAAATCGATCAAGATTGGGTTCCGCACGAAAAGGACACCTCGCTGTATATTCGTCCGTTTATTATCTCGAATCAGACAGTTTTGGGAGTTCACCCTTCCACCACTTACATATACTGTGTGATTTTGTCGCCATCCGGTGCGTATTATAAAGGTGGTCTAAATCCCGTTAAAATTTACGTGGAAACCAAATATGTCCGCGCAGTCAAAGGCGGAATGGGCATGGTGAAAACAGGCGGAAACTATGCTGCATCGCTTGTAGCACAGGAAGAAGCGGCAAAAGAAGGCTATTCGCAGGTGCTTTGGTTGGACGGTGTTGAGCGCAAATATATTGAAGAAGTCGGCGCAATGAACGTGTTCTTTAAAATTGGCGACGAAATCGTAACTCCGGCACTTACCGGGAGTATTTTGCCCGGCATTACCAGAAAATCAGTGCTTGAAGTTCTTCGCTCTTGGGGCATGAACGTCAGTGAACGCCGTCTGTCGGTCGATGAGCTGATGCAGGCCGCGAAAGACGGCAGGCTGGAAGAAGCTTGGGGAACCGGCACCGCGGCGGTCATTTCACCGATTGGCGAACTAAAATGCAACGATACGGTTGCGGTTATTAACAATAATGAGATTGGACCGCTCAGCCAAAAACTGTACGATACCCTGACCGATTTACAATGGGGTCGCACGGAAGATAAATTTGGCTGGATTGAGCCATGCTGCTAATATCAAACACAGATCAAAAAAGATAGGGAAACGCCCCGCGCTGACTGCACGGGGCGTTTTACCCGATGCTTAAAAAATGGACAGGAGGCCGACATGAACGAATATCAGACCATTGCAGCAGATGCCAAAGCAGAATTTATTGAGCGGCGTTCGCGCTTTATCGGTGCAGTCCGTCCGGTGACGACGCAGGAGGAAGCACTTGCCTTTATCAATAAAAAAAAGGCGGAGCATTGGAATGCAACCCATAATGTATACGCTTTTATTTTGCGCGAGGGGCAGCTGAAACGGTATTCGGATGACGGTGAACCGCAGGGAACGGCGGGCGTTCCTGTTTTAGATGTGCTGCAGAAAGAGGGACTCGTGGATATTGCGGCGGTTGTCACGCGCTATTTTGGAGGCGTGCTGTTGGGTGCCGGCGGATTGGTGCGCGCTTATTCCCATGGAGTAAAGATTGCGGTCGATGCGGCAGAACGAATTACCATGAGCGAATGCAGTGAATTTGAACTGGATTTAGGATATGAACTGTATGGAAAAATCATGTATATGCTGCCACGCTATTTTGCAAAGACCACTTTTTCCGATTTTGGAGTGACGGTTCGGCTTCATATCCTGCTCAAAGACTGTTATGTGCAGGCATTTTTAAAAGAACTTGCAGATTTGACAGCGGCACAAGTTTGTCCCCAATTGTTGGATAAACGCTATGCCTGCATTCCGGAATAGTAGAAAAAACGAGTCGAATACGGAAAAATCCTGTCTTTTGCAAGAAATTTCTGCAACAGGCAGGAATTTTTTTATTTGTAGAGTATAATATAATAGATATGTTGTGAAAAGCCCTTAGAATGGGCGTTTCCTCATAAATTAGGGAGGCTGCGTAATGACCATCCGAGAGCAGACACAAAAAATCCAAAAAAATACACTTTCAAAATATGCCTGCCTTTCCCAAAATTCGCGCGGACGTGTAACAAAAATAGCCGAGTGTCCGATTCGAACTTCGTTTGCCCGTGACCGCGATCGAATCGTTCATTGCAACGCCTTTCGCAGACTTATGCATAAAACCCAGGTATTCCTTTCGCCTGAGGGCGATCATTACCGCACACGTTTGACCCATACATTGGAAGTCAATCAAATCGCAAAAACGCTGGCGGTTGCTTTGCGCCTCAACGAGGAACTTGTGGAGGCAATCGCACTGGGGCATGATTTGGGGCATACTCCTTTTGGACATGCCGGTGAACGTGCACTCAAAGAAATCTGCCCCTATGGATTCAGCCATGCTGCGCAGAGCGTCCGTGTTGTGGAAGAAATTGAAAAAGACGGTGCCGGGCTTAATTTGACTTGGGAAGTGCGCAACGGCATTGCCTGCCACTCCTATTCCAATCCGTCCCCGGAAGGACGCGCCAAGACACTGGAGGGTCGATTGGTTTATTTTGCGGATAAAATCGCTTATCTGAACCATGATATTGAGGATGCGATTCGTGCAAAAGTGCTGGGTGATGACGATATCCCTTGGACAATCAAATATCAGCTGGGGAGAACCAAATCACAGCGTATCACAGCGTTGATCGATTCCGTTATCCAAAATAGTGTGGATGACATCCAAATGGATAACAAAACAGCGAAAGTGTTTGCGGAGTTTAATTGTTTTATGCACGATGCTGTGTATTTAAATCCTGTGGCAAAAAGTGAAGAAGGCAAGGCGCAGTCGGTTGTCACCAGCTTGTATGAATATTATGTCAAGCATCCCGAAAAACTGCCCGACGAATATTGCAGGATTTTACAAAAAACGGATGCACACCGCGCAGTCTGTGATTATATTTCCGGAATGTCGGATCGTTTTGCCGTAACAACTTACGAAAATTTGTTTATTCCAAAATCTTGGGAGATAAAATAAGATTAGATTTAATGATTTGTTAAGCGATACTGCTTACAGAAAGGAGGCGGCCTATGATTTCTGATACGTTTTTGCAGGAATTAAAAAACAATAGTGAAATAGAGTCGGTGGTTTCCTCCTATGTCCACCTAAAAAAACATGGGCGAATCGAAAAGGGCCTTTGTCCTTTTCATTCCGAAAAATCACCGTCGTTTACCGTCTATCCGGAAAGCCAAAGCTTTTATTGTTTTGGATGCGGCGCGGGCGGCGATGTAATTACGTTTATACGCCGAATTGAGAATCTTGAATACGTGGAGGCCGTCAAGTTCCTCGCTCAGCGGGCAGGAATGCCAATGCCGGAGGACACAAAAGATGACGGCGTTTCCAAATTGAAAACTCGTATTTTGGAGATAAACCGCACACTGGCTCGTTTTTATCATGCGTGCCTAAGGCAGCCGATTGGAAAGACGGGGCTGGATTATCTGCACAACCGCGGTCTTCCAAACAAAACGATTGTCCGGTTTGGGCTGGGATTCGCTCCCGATTCGTGGGACTGCGCTTTACGGCATCTGCGTTCCAAAGGGTTCACCGAGGACGAGATGCTTGCCGCCGCCGTTGTTCAGCGAGGGCGTAAGGGCGGCTTGTATGATCAATTTCGCAACCGAGTCATGTTCCCAATTATAGACCTGCGCGGAAATGTAATTGGGTTTGGCGGCCGCATCATGGAGGATGGCCGAGGGCCGAAATACCTCAATTCATCGGATACACCGGTATTCAAAAAGAGCCGAAACTTGTTTGCGCTCAACTTTGCCAAAGCGACAAAGCGCAGTGGGCTGATCTTGTGTGAAGGATATATGGACGTCATCGCAATGCATCAAGCCGGATTTGACAATGCCGTTGCGACGCTGGGAACCGCACTCACAGCGGAACAGTCCCGCTTGATTGCGCAGTATACCGATCATGTGACACTTTCCTACGATTCGGATGGACCGGGGCAGGCCGCTACCAGACGGGCGGTCGGACTGCTTTCAGAAGTTGGTGTCAAGATACGGGTGCTGACAATTGATGGCGCAAAAGACCCCGACGAATATATTAAAAAATTTGGAGCAGAACGATTTTCCATTTTGCTTGAAGGTGCTTCCAATGCTACCGAATATGCCATTTCCCGCATCAAGCACAAATACGATGTGGAATCCGCGGATGGAAAAGTTGCGTTTCTGCGGGAGTTCGTTGCTTTGATGGCGCAGGTTCCGAATCCGGTCGAGCGTGACATTTATCTTTCCAAGACCGCAGAGGAATTGGGTGTGGAAAAAGGAGCGGTGACCGCACAGCTGAAATACGAACTCAAACGCTCGGCAAAGCGTCAAAAACGCAATCCGGCGGAACTGAAAGTATACAGTGAAGTGCGTGTGACGCCGCAAAAACAAGACATACAGCGGGCGCGCAACATTAAATATGCGCTTGCAGAAGATAAATTAATTGCAATTTTGATGAAAAACGCAGATTATTTTGAACATGTCATAGAGCGCATCAAGCTTGAGGCTTTTGTAACCGATCGAAACCGCGAAATTGCGCGCGTTTTATTTGATCGATTGCAGAAAGATCAGTCGGTTGAACTGACGATGTTATCCTCGCAGCTTACCATTGAGCAGATGGGCGCGGTGACGGAACTGCTAAACTCCATTTCAGGCATCCTTTTCGACATATCCGATGTCGATTCATATATAGATACCATTCTCAGTTATCAGGACAAAAAAACGCAGGACGAGGTCGCAGAAATGTCGGATGATGACCTAAAGGCGTACATAGCCTCTCTTGCGTCCAAAAAAAACAATAAAATCAGGGGGATTTAAAAGCATGGGCGTACAGGACAAAAAGTCTGTATTAAAAGAATTGCTGGAAAAAGGCAAATCAAAAGGTAAACTGACCACAAAGGAAATCAGCGATGCCTTGGAAGAATTGGATTATGATGTGGAGCAGGTTGATAAGCTCTACGATCTGCTGGAAACCAATCATGTAGAAATTGTGGAGGATTTGGTTACTCCAGTTGAAGAAGATCTCAAAGATTCGGATAAGGAAGCCGAACTTGACGAATCTTTGGCTGCGGAAGGCATCAATATTGATGACCCGGTAAAGGTTTACCTGAAAGAAATCGGCCGAGTCTCTCTGCTGACTGCGGATGAAGAAATTGATCTAGCAATCCGCATGGTGGAAGGTGACGTGGAAGCACGCAAACGTCTTTCGGAAGCCAATCTGCGTTTGGTTGTCAGCATTGCCAAGCGTTATGTTGGGCGCGGAATGCAGTTTTTGGATTTGATTCAGGAAGGCAACTTGGGACTAATCAAAGCGGTTGAAAAATTTGACCATACCAAGGGATTCAAGTTTTCCACATATGCTACTTGGTGGATTCGGCAGGCAATCACCCGTGCAATCGCTGACCAGGCAAGAACCATTCGTATTCCGGTTCATATGGTTGAAACCATTAATAAGGTCAAAAAAGTCAGTTCCCAGCTTCTTCATAAAAACGGTCATGAGCCGACCGCAGAAGAGATTGCTTTGGAACTCGATATGCCAACCGATAAAGTGCGCGACATCATGAGGGTGGCACAGGAGCCGGTTTCGCTTGAAACTCCGATTGGTGAAGAAGAAGACAGCCATTTGGGCGATTTTATTCCGGATGATGACGCTCCGGCTCCGGCTGATGCTGCTTCCCATACACTGCTCAAGGAACAGCTTTCCGATGTACTGCAGACGTTGACCCCGCGTGAAGAAAAGGTACTCCGCCTGCGGTTTGGCCTGGAGGACGGCCGCAGCCGTACACTGGAAGAAGTGGGCAAAGAGTTTAATGTTACCCGTGAACGTATTCGTCAAATTGAAGCAAAAGCACTGCGGAAACTTCGTCATCCGTCCCGCAGCAAAAAATTAAAAGATTTTCTGGATTAATGCAAAAATGGGCGGCAGAATGCCGCCCATTTTATTGGTTTTACTTGACAAAAAGCAAATTTTGCAATATACTCTTAAGTATATTTAATTGGTATACTTTCCGTAAAAGGAGTTCCTGATATGCATATTACATTGGAAGCCGATTATGCTGTACGCATTGTAGACTGTCTTGCCAAACATAAAGTCCGTATGGATGCGAAAAGCATAGCCGCGTGTACAGGTGTAACACTGCGGTTTTCCCTAAAAATCCTGCGCAAACTGGTTGCGGAGGGAGTTGTGTGTTCGTTTAAGGGGACGCAAGGCGGTTATGAGCTGGCCAAGCCTGCCAATGAGATCGCTTTGGGTGAAGTGATTGAGATTGTCGAGGGACCCGTTACGATCAGCCGGTGTGTGGGAGCATCTCCTGATGAGTACCAGTGCACTCGTGTGGAAAAAACGGAAGAATGTAGATACTGCCGTACTTATGAAGAAATTGCAAAAATGGTTCGAGAAAAACTCTATTCCGTTCATTTTGGTGAATAATGATGAATGCAGACATGTTAGGAATCGGAATTGGGTTGACAACTGCGGTGCTGGACGCACTGCTCATGTTGACAGGTATGCGCAGAGCCGCGCGAAATACGCAGAAAGCATCCGCAATCGTGACCACGACGCTGGTTGCTCGCTACCTTCTTTTGGCGGCTGTTTTAGTTGTTGCATTGACCATAGGACGTGAACGTGTCAATGCGGTTTGGATCATTATCCCTTTGATTGTTCAAAAAGCCATTCTGTTGGTGCTATCCGTTCGGATGAAACCATAAATAGAAATGAAAATAGAATGCGGCAGTACCAAATAACGGTACTGCCGCATTGTTTATAGTAGCTGATAGAGTAATTTATCACGGGTGCTATACCATAACAGCATGCCATGACCGCGTTTCTGAATTCTTGCCTGCAAATTCCATTCCGGATATTGCTTTATGATTTGTATTTTGTCACCGGTAGCAAATGCTACAAATGAGATATATACGTCTTTTTGCATTGGATGATCGCTTGTGATAAACCAATCATCCTCCACTTGTTCAATCGTCAGCTTTTGCTCTTCCGTCGCTTTTTGCGGCGTGAGTGCTTCTAATTTGCGCCCACAGCAAGAGACAGATGCGTTCCCCGTACAAACGGAGAGATTGCCGCACACAGGGCAGACGTAGTAGCTTGATTTTTTCATATTTCCTCCTACAAAGCGGTTTTCGGATAAATCACCGCTCAACATTTGTTCAATGTTAATACCGAGGAGATCGGATAGCTCCGCAAGCAGGGAGACATCCGGACAGCCAAGCCCGCGTTCCCACTTGGAGATGGCTTTGTCGCTGATATTCAGTTTGTCAGCCAATTGTTTTTGCGTCATGTACTGTTCTTGGCGCAGTGAACGAATCAGCTGTCCGACTTTTTTGCAATCCATTTTGATCACCTCTGCGTAATAGTGTAGCGGATTCGCGAATAGAATACAAGAAACGCTCCGTAGAGTTACAAGGAAAAACCGTGGTGTGCATTTTGCACACCACGGTTTTTTAATAGTCAATCATGATAAATTCACCGAAATTTGTTTCATCGGTCAGCGGCAGACTGAAATCTGCCGGATAATAACATCCAAAATGTGAACGTGCAGAATTATCACAAATTTTATACAGGTTTCCTGTAAACATCTGTCCTCTGGCTACCACGAGGTTCGGGAACAGCGCTTTGAGCGCCTGCAAGGGAAGAATGACGTTGCCGCCCCAATAGACGCCCTGGAGGTCTTCTCCGGTGAATGTGTGCACGGATGCGCTTTCAATCAGAGAGCCTCCTGTGTTGGAAATGAACTTTGCAGAAAAGCGTCCGTCCGCATACAGTTCAACCATAACACAGCCTGTTTCATAAAGCGGTGTCAAATTAAAAACTGCGGTCATTCGGCTTTCTTTCAGCGGCGATGCTTCAAAAGCAAGCAGCTGAAGATGCATACCGTCACGCGCAAAACTAATGCGAGCCTGGGAATATGGCTTGTAATCCCGCTTTTCCAAAGGAAAATTGGTGAGCTTGGCTACATGAAGCGATTCATAATCCACCCCATCCTGAAAAAGTTTCACTTTAAATGCCATGTCAACTTGCCTCCTGATTTGGGTAATTGCCATCGGGACTATAAAAAATAAATTGATTGATTCCGTTATCGTGCAAAGCCGCTATCTGGTCTTCCATATCTTGAGCGGTATAAGGCTTATTATTCGTGTATTGCCCCTCTGCGGTCGAACCCTGCAAAACAGCAAGCACTTTTTTGCCCGAAAGATCGGATGATAACGACTTAAGCAGGGTATCTATGGTTTCGCCGGGATTCATAAGCGGAGCGTCTACCGAAAAGTTCTCCAATGCAATGCCGTTGCCAAACTGCACAGGTCTTGCATCCAAAACCACGCTTTCGTTGGATAGTGTCAGCGGATTTTCTTCACCATACATATTGTTTGCAGATGTAAGAGCGTCTCGCCCGCTGGTAGAAACCCAAAGCGTACCTCCGGCGTCCTTAATGCGCTGTTCGGCTTGATCGATGAAAGCAGACAAAACCTCAGCGCGGGACTGTGTGACGTTGCCATAGCTGGCAAGG
>CALLQM010000085.1 GCA_938014855.1 uncultured Clostridia bacterium
GAAAATGCAAATCGCTTTATTGATTCCCTTTATACTTCAATGATTAACGCGTTTAATTATGTCTTGCTTCCAGAAAACACCAATTCAACCACGCTGATTGAAAATTTTGACCGAGTTCGTGCCTATACACAAGCGAATAAAGATATGATTCACGCGATTCATCTAATACGCTCAAACACCAGCACACTCAAGGATCGTGTTCTTTCTACCGAACAAAGTTTAGCGGAACTATTTTGTGACCGGAATTTTTTTTCGTTATATAACCAAAGCATTCAAAAAGTTGGTGTTATCACCATTAGCAAGCCTTACTTTTCATCTTTGCAGTCTCAGCGAACAATCAGTTTCATGAAACCGTTAAAAAATAGCAACGGATTCTACAGCGATGTCCTAGTAGTTGAATGTGATGCCAACTATCTTTCTGACAGTCTGCTTGCCTTTTTGTCCTCCACAAAAGAATCTCTGCTTATTTTTAATGCGGACATGCTGCCAATTGCTTTTGACGAACAAAGCCAACTGTTGGAAATGGATTATTCTTCATATCCGCCATCATTTTCTGATACGTTTACATCCTTAATGAGTCATCTTTCCGATGGATTTTCAACTGTGGAATATAACGGAAGAACGCTTCACCTCTATTCAATTCAAAAAACATGCTTCGCTGGAAAAGTGTATATCTCGTTGACAAAAATTATTATTATAAAGACGCTTATGCGTTGCTGTATGCGTCCCTTCGCGGGCTTTTCCCCTATTTGCCGTTTATGTTTGTGTTTTGCTGGTTTTTATCCGGTTACATAACAAAGCCCATCAAGCGTTTAGCACACCAAATGGACTCGATTCACAACGATTTTAACTTGGACAGTCCGCCGGAAACGCGAAAGGATGAAATCGGCATTTTAAGCAGAAGTTTTTATAAAATGTTGATTCGAATACAAAAACTGATGGAGTCGCAGCTTGCTGTCGAACGGCAAAAACAGGAGATACAGCTTAAGCTTTTGCAAAGTCAAATACAGCCGCATTTCTTGGGCAACAAGCTTTTATGTATCAATACGCTGGCTCATCAGGGAAACACTTCACAGTTGGAAACTTGCATCAAGGCTCTGATTCGTCTTTTGTATGCCAGCACCGATAAGTGCGGGCAGATTTTCGCTCTATCAAAGGAATTTGAGTGTCTGCAATCCTATATCGACATACAAAGCCTGCGATACCAGCGTTCTTTCAAGTTGGATATTTCTGTTCCGGATGACTATTTGGACTATCCCATACCAAAGCTTATGCTTCAGCCGATTGTAGAAAATTCCCTTTTACACGGATTCGATGAATACTGCATCGCCCCTCGGATTGAAGTAAACGGGCTTTGCACCGACGACAACTTTCATATCTTTGTTTCAGACAATGGGATTGGGATACCACACGAACGGATACAACAGATCTTAGCAGATCAAACACCGACATCCAGGGGACGGTTCTCAAGCATCGGAATTGCTAACATTCGACAGCGCATCCGCCTTTATTACGGCGGCGATTGTGATTTGTATATTCATTCCACACCTGAGTGCGGAACTACCGTGGAATTTTGTCTGCCGTTGAAAGGAGATTTGCCGCATGAAGAGGTTTAAACTGCAAGAAAATAAAATTCTTTTCTATCTTTCCGCCGCTTTTTTTACGCTCGCTTTTTTAGCGCTTGCGGTAAGAAGTCTTCGAGTGATGCATATGGAAGATGAACCGCCGATGCCCGTTTTAAACGGCATTGTTTTGGTGCAGACACCCCATTCTGTGCAGGAAGATCCCATTTATCAGTTATTAGAAGACCAGCTCAATGTAAAACTGAATATCCAGTTTGTAACAGGCAATGTCAAAACAGTAATCGATAAGGCATATCTGATCGGTAACCCACCCGATTTTATTGGAGTCGATAAGGAAACCGCGGTTTTGTTATCCAAACGCGGAGACCTTGCCGCCTTGGATGATTTGTTGGATAAAATGCCTATACTCTATCAAACATTTGATTCTTCCCAGCTTTCTTCGGGTGTTTGGGATAAAACACGCTACGCTCTTCCCCGCACAGGCGCATTTAACGGCAAAAGTATTTGGATACGCAAAGACTGGCTCAATCATTTAGGAATGGAAGTTCCGCAGACCGCAAAACAACTTATGCAGCTTAGCCGTGCGTTTGCCATCAATGATCCAGATGGAAACAAGCGGCGGGATACCTATGGTTATTCTTCTACCTACTGTTCGGTATTTGAGGTATTCGAGCCTTTTTTTGGGGCATATGGATTAACGGGCGGCAGTAGTATTTTGGTACAGGATCGTACGCTCCTTTATGAACCAATTACAGAGGATTACCGTAAATGCTTGGGGGAAATTAAGAACTTTCTTGCCGGAGCAAATGCAGATCCTCAACTGCTAACCAATTCCGCAGATCAAGCGCTGAAAAAGGCACTGTGCGGACAAACCGGAATTCTATATACGGACATTCAAACCCTGCTTCATGCGGATTTTTTTGACCACTCCGCCAAGATAGATCCTGACGCTCAATGGGTTCCAATTTCGTTAGAGCAGCCTGTTTTGGGCGCAGACATCTTATGGGAACAGCCCCTTTATTATTGCATCACACAACAGGCAGCTTCAAAACCGGAAACATTAAACCTAGTATGCCGTTTGTTCGATTTTCTTTCCTCGGAAAAAGGGATTGAACAAATCATAAACCATACGCAGCACATGAAAGAAAATAGCGGACTTTTTGCCGATTATCTGTTTTTTACCAATGATGAACTAGAATTACTTTATCAGAAATACCCTGGGTATGAACAGAAAATTATTCAGTCAGCAAGCAATCCCAGACGATCTGTCTATAACCATTTGGTGCCTGCAACTTCAACTTTCAGCAAAGATTCTATGGATCGCTATATATCCGAACAGCTAACGCTTTTTCTTTATGGAAAGCGTGATTTAAGCGAATATGATTTATTTATTTCGGAATTAGAAAGTAACTATAATCTCAAATTTTATCTGCATCACGCAGAACGTTCTTTGTCACTTTATGATTTAATAAACATTCTATAAAAATACGAAAACAAACTAAACTTCCCGCATAAACATAATGTTTATGCGGGAAGTTTTTTAGTGCGCCTATTTCCTTTGTTATTATAATTCTCCTCTTGCTTCTCTTTCTGCTAATTGGTCCATAATAGATGGATATATTTTATCCAGCTTATATAATGTTAAGGTTATGATTACAAGAATCCAAATAATAACTGGTCCAAATTTATAAATATCAATTATCATTTTAATCGCGCTTTCCGGCTGATTTACAAAATTACCTGTCGAACTAATATAACCAGCAAACGAAAGAAGCCCGGTCATTAGAGCCGCAGAGACTCCGCCGCCAATCTTCGTTCCTAAAGAACCACATGCAAAAATGAGTCCTTCCTGCCGTAGATGGGTTTTCCATTGTCCAAATTCAACCACATCTCCAACCATTCCAAATACAACCGAATTCAGCGGTGCCATTCCTAAGGCTCGAATTACACAGCTCATGACCAACCATGGAAGACTTCTTGGATTTAAGAAAAACAGCAATTGCCCAGCTAAAGCGACACATGCCCCTGCCAACGACATATTCCTTTTTCCAAACCTTTTTAACAACGCCGGACAGCCTAAAGTTGCAACAATTAAAATTGCAATTTCCATAAAGTATAATGTACTGTACAGCCAGGAATCATTTCCAAAAATATATTTACAATAATACGGCAGCATCGTTGCCGGTACTGTCTGAATCACATTCTGCATCATCCACAGCATAAAAACAGCCCAAAAGTATTGATTATGAATCACTGCTCCCAAAGCTTTTT
>CALLQM010000086.1 GCA_938014855.1 uncultured Clostridia bacterium
CAATGACAAACGTTGTGCGTCCTTTCATGAGCCGATCCAGCCCACGGTCAATGTGCTGTTCTGTACGAGTGTCGACAGAACTGGTTGCCTCATCCAGAATTAGGATTGGAGCGTTTGCCGCCGCGGCTCTTGCAATATTGAGTAGCTGGCGCTGACCTTGCGATAGGTTTGCGCCATCGCCTTCAATCACGGTATCATATCCCTGGGGAAGACGTCGAATGAATGAATGCGCGCTTGCTAGTTTTGCGGCGGCTTCTACTTCTTGATCGGTTGCATTTGGATTTCCATAGCGAATATTTTCGCGAACGGTTCCCGTAAACAAATGTGTATCCTGCAAAACCATAGAAATCGAGTGACGCAAAGCATCTTTTTTAATGCTGCGGATATCGAGGCCGTCAATCGTGATTTGACCTTGAGATATCTCATAAAAACGAGTCAGCAGGTTGGTAATGGTGGTTTTTCCGGCGCCGGTTGAACCAACAAAGGCTACTTTTTGACCGGGTTTGGCGACAAGTGAGATATGTTTGAGTATGGTTTTATCGTCTGTATACCCAAATGATACATCTTCAAGCCGAACATTTCCGTTTACCGGAATAAGACCTGCCGGATTGCCGTTCTTTTCATAAGTCTGCCAGTAAAAATCCTGTTTCTTACGTGTAAGATCTGCTGCGTCCAGCGGATCTGCCGGTTCAGCAGGTTCCTGCATGACCTCATAAATACGTTCGGCACCGGCAATTGCGGTGATGATTGCGTTATACTGGCTGGATGCCTGATTGATCGGACGTCCAAACTGCCGTGCGAGTTGTAAAAATACAACAAGTGCACCAACGCTGAAATTGCTAAACACAACCAGTAAACCGCCGATCATTGCAATGAGGGCGTAGTTGATGGTGTTGGTATTCATCATAATCGGCATCATTAATCCGGAATAGCATTGTGCAGTCGTTGCCGAATCACACAGAGCATCGTTGAGTTCATCAAACGAATCTAAAACATTATTTTCGCGGCAAAATACTTTTACAACCTTTTGTCCGGAGATGATTTCTTCAACATACCCGTTCACCTTACCTAAATTCTGCTGTTGCGCTACGAAATATTTACTGCTTCGCTTCATAATAGTTCCTGCAATCCAAAACATGAGCGGCGTCATAGCAAGAGTCATCAGCGTAAGGATCCAACTCTTGCTGAACATCAGCGTAAGGATGCCGACCAGCGTGATGACACTGGAAAACAGCGCAGTCAATGAATTTGCAAGCGCATCATTGAGCGTATCGACGTCGTTGGAAAAACGACTCATCATTTCGCCGTGTGTATGAGTATCGTAATATCGTACGGAAAGATCCTGCAAATGGCTGAATAGGTCTCGCCGCAGATTACTGATTGAGGTCTGCGTGACGTGAATCATAATGCGTGTCTGCACATAGCTTGCAACGACAGCAATCAGATGAATACACAGCAAAACGACGACGCCTCTAGCAAGGCCGGCAAACCGCTCTGCGATACTTGGGTTTCCACTGATTGGCTGCAAAAATGTATCAATCAGCGGTTGTAGATATGCTGTTGCTCCAAGAGAAGCGCCGATATTTAGCAGAACCATCAGCAATGCAGTGATGAGCGCAATTTGTTTTGTTTTTAGAAATTCCCAAATAAATTTCAGGGTTACCCGAACATTTTTTGGCTTTTGGAAAGCACGCTGTCTCATGTGCGGCATGATTATTCAGCCTCCTTTCCAAGCTGTGATTCATAGATTTCGCGATATTCTTTGCTTGTAACAAGCAATTGGTCGTGCGTACCTGTGGCGGCGATTTTGCCATCTATTAAGACAAGAATTTTATCCGCATCCTTGACCGAGCTGATGCGCTGAGCAATCAAAAAGGTTGTGGTATGTTTTAGCGATGTGTGGAATATTTGACGGATTTTTGCTTCCGTAGCGGTATCAACTGCACTGGTTGAGTCGTCAAGAATAAGAATTGCCGGCTGTTTTAAGATTGCACGTGCAATGCATAACCGCTGTTTTTGTCCGCCTGATACGTTGACACCGCCCTGCTCGATCCAAGTTTGATATCCCTTTGGGAAACTCATGATAAATTCATGCGCTTGGGCGGTTTTTGCAGCTTGGATTATCTCTTCGTCTGTGGCATGTTCATTGCCCCACTTGAGGTTTTCAAGAACGGTTCCCGAAAACAGCGTATTTTTTTGCAGAACCATGCTGATTTGACTTCTAAGCGATGAGATTGTATAATCCCGAACGTCCATGCCGTCGACTCGTACATGCCCATTTTTTACATCGTAAAGCCGTGGTATCAGCTGTACAAGAGAGGATTTGCCAGCACCGGTCGGTCCTACAACCGCAATGACTTCGCCGGCGTTGGCGGTGAAACTAATGTCTTTTAACACCGGTTCGGAATTTGCATGGCCATACTGAAACGACACATTTTCAAATGTAACCGTTCCCTTAATTTTCTGTTCCTTAGCTGATGATGTGTCTTTTAAATCAATTTCCGCATCCAATACTTCAATAATACGCTTATAGGAGGCGGTTGCACGGGAAAGAAGCACAAACATCATGGAAACCATCATTAAAGACATTAGAATTTGAAAAATATAATTAATAAAAGCGGTCATTTGTGCAACGTTAAGCTGACCATAGATCACTTTATTACCGCCAAACCAAACCACAGCAACTGAGGAAAGGTTCATGGCAAGCATCATCAGCGGCAGGTTCAAAATGACGGTATTCATTGCTTTTAAAGACGCCTGCATCAAATCATGATTGGACGTATGGAACTTTTCTTTTTCAAAGTCCTGCCGGACAAATGATTTAATGACACGCACATTTCGCAGATTTTCTCGAACACTGCTGTTAAGCGCATCCATCTTTGCCTGCATGACTCCAAAACGAGGCATTGCTTTTCGGATGATCAGTGCGAGTATGATTGCGAGAAGGGGAATGACAACAACGAAAATAACAGCTAATTCCGCATTCATGCGAATGGCCATGATCAGCGCAAAAATGAACATCATAGGCGCTCGAAGCATCAGGCGCAGACTCATAATTGCGGCATTTTGCATAATTGTAACATCATTGGTCAGTCTTGTTGAAAGAGAAGCAGTTGAGAAACTATCAATGTTATAAAATGAAAATTCCTGAACCTTTGCAAAGAGTCCCCGGCGCAGTTTTGCCGCAAATCCGACCCCTGCAATAGCGGAATTGCGCACATTGCCGAAGCCGGCGAAAATAGCCATCAATGCTATAAAGATCATCAGCAGGCCTGTGCCGACAATATATCCGGCGTTTTGATCTTCAATGCCTTTGCCCATAATGTTCGACATCAAAGTTGGCTGCATGACTTCACAGACAACGTCCAAAAGCATAAAGAATGTGGCCATGATGATGGATTTTTTATAAGGTAAAATATAGCGCGAAAGATGTTTCAAAGAGACTCCTCCCGTTCGTACAGCTCATTTTTGTAATTGTTTAAATTATCCCTCATTCTTTGATAATAAGAAATAAATTGCGAAAACTCTTCTTGTGTGAAGTCGGCAAATAACTGTTCTGTCATTTTAAATAGCATGTTATGTGCCTGTTCAGCGGCCTGCAATCCCAAATCGGTCAGTTCAATCCGATTGGAACGTAAGTCATCCGGGTCGGGAACACGCCGAACCAAACCGGATTTTTCCATTCGTTTTAATGACACCGTTATGGCCGCAGGGGTGACATGCAATGCTTTCGCAAGATCTTTTTGATTGCCTGTACCGCCTTGATGTTTGAGCGTAATCAGCAGAGGCGGCTGCCCAAAGTGGATATCATGATCTGCCAAAAGACGCATCATACATTGCTTATGATAGGAATGAATATCCCAACTTATCTGAATTGCTTTTTTAATATCAATCATCTGTTTTCTCCTATAAAAAATAGTTAACCGTATAATAATTAATCGCTTAACTATTCTAATATCTGTATGCTTAAAAGTCAACGATATAAGTGATTATTTACAATTTATTATTATTTGTTACAGAGGTTATTCCGAAAAGAAGCGGTTAAGATCGATGAAATGCACTAGTAATTCAAAAAAAATTATGATACACTAAAGCAATAAACTACAATTGGTATGAGGAGGTATTTATGCAGCTGGATTCAGGTAAGCCGCTGTTTTTTGATGGTGCGTTTGGGACTTACTATTTTTCTATGACCGGGAATAAGGAACCTTGCGAGTTGGCAAACCTGAAAGATCCGGACACTGTATTAAACATCCATCGGGAATATATTGCAGCTGGTGTTCAGGCAATCAAAACAAATACGTTTGGTGCGAATCCAGCGCTGCTGCCGAAGCCGGAAGAACTGCATCAAGTGTTATCTGCTGGTTGGTCAATTGCGCAAAAAGCGGCAGAAGGAACGGATGTGATCGTTTTTGCGAATATTGGAGGAAACGATTCCGAATCTGCCGCCGATCATTACCTTCAGGTTGCGCAGGAGTTTTTATCAATTGGTGCGGATCATTTTCTTTTCGAAACACTCTCCGAATTTGTGACGCTCGAGCCTGCATTGCAGATGATCAAATCTCAATCTCCGGATGCATTTATTATCGTATCGTTTGCGATATCGCAGGATGGATACAGCAAACGAGGCCTTTTTTATAAAAATCTATTAACATCTGCTACGCAAAATCCGAATGTGGATGCAGTAGGAATTAACTGTGTTTGTGGTCCAATACACAGCTTAGAATTGGTTCGGGCAGCAGGCCCCATGAAAAAACCGTTTTCCGTAATGCCGAATGCAGGGTATCCATCCATGCTGAACGGAAGAATGATTTTTGAAGACAATGCCGACTATTATGCTCAAAAGCTGGCAGATCTTTATAAGCTTGGAGTTGTAATCCTTGGCGGATGCTGCGGCTCTACGCCGGAGCATATCCGCCGTGGCATCCAAGCGGTTAAGCAAGCAGAGCAAGTTCCGATTTCTCATCCAATCAAATCGGCGGAACATGAACAACCGGTACAGCAAACCGTAAAACAAAGACGGTATTCGCATAAAATAATTGCGGTGGAAGTCGATCCACCGCTGGATGCCGATTGTGCATATGTTCTGTCAGCCGCAGCCCAGCTAAAAAAAGCGGGAGTGGATTTGCTTACAGTGGCGGATTCTCCGTTATCTCGAACTCGAGCAGACAGCATTATGGTAGCCGCGAAAATCAAACGCGAGATTGGGATTGATGTGATGCCGCATCTGTGCTGCCGCGACCGAAACCATATTGCGCTAAAAGGGTGCTTGCTAGGTGCATCCTTTGAACAGATTCATCATGTTTTAGCCATCACAGGCGATCCCCTCCAAACTCAGAGAAGGCGGGAAGGGGTATTTAATTTTAATTCTTTTGATTTAATTTCATTTATTGATAGTATGAATCAAGATATTTTATCAGAAAAACCGTTTTTGATTGCGGGTGCTCTCAATGTCAATGCAGGAAATTTTTCTGTAGAACTGGAACGAGCTAAGAAAAAGTTGGAGCTTGGAGCAAAACTGCTGTTGACACAGCCGATTTTCAGTAATGAGGCGGCAGAAAATTATCTGCTTGCGAAAAAAACATTAAACTGCACGATATTAGCGGGTATTTTACCGGTTGCCGGTTATAAAAATGCGCTGTTTTTGACGAATGAAGTTTCCGGAATTGATATTCCTGCCTCAGTGATTGACAATCTGCGCGACAAAACACCTGAACAAGCTGCACGTATTTCTGTCGATTTCAGTATGCAGATCATTCAAAAAGTGTATACGCAGGCAGATGGATTTTATATAATGACCCCGCTGCGCAAGACAAATATCGTAAGCGGGCTGATCGAACAAATTAGGAGGCTGGAATCATGATTCTGATAGGGGAAAAACTGAATAGTTCCATACCGAAAACATTGGAGGCATTTGAAAAGACCGATGAGGCCGCTGTTGTCAAACTCATTGAAATGCAGGCGCAGGCGGGTGCATCGTATCTTGATATCAATACGGCAGTCTGCGAAGATGAACTGGACAAGATGTTATGGATAATTCAATTGGTGCAAAAACATTCGGACTGCGGGATTATGATTGATTCCACATCTTCTGACATCATAAAGAAAGCGGCTGCCGCCGTTTCCAACCGACCACTGATGATTAATTCCACAACCATTACCGAACGATTTGATACGGTTGTGCCTTTAGCGCTCGAAAAAGGAGCATCGATTGTTGCTTTGCCGATTGACGATGACGGAATGCCGCAAACGCTTGAGGAAAAGTGTGATAAAATTGATTTGCTGGTGTCCAAACTGCGCCGAGCAGGTATGGAAGACGAAAAAATCTTTGTGGATGTGTTGATTGAAACACTTGCAACCGATATGGAAAGCGCAAAAACGGCGATTGGCGCCATTGATTATATAATCAAAACCTATCCGTCTATCAATACAACGTGCGGTCTTTCAAATATTTCGTTTGGACTTCCAAAGCGTGCTCTGATTAATACAGCGTTTGTATCTGCGGCAATGGTGGTTGGATTGTCCAGTGCAATTTTGGATCCGTCCAGTCCGTCCATGCGTGCGGCACTGGCGGCGGGACAAGTTGTTGCGGGTCAAGACGACTATTGTATGAATTATATTAATTATATTCGCGAAATGGAGGAGTAAAGCAATGCTCAAATTTAACCACTTTAATTTCAATGTGCTGGATCTTGAACGGAGTCTCAAATTTTATCGGGAAGCACTCGGACTTACTGTTATGCGAGAAAAAAATGCGCAGGACGGCTCCTTTAAACTGGTGTTTTTAGGTGATGGAAGCAGTGATTTTTCTTTGGAATTAACATGGCTTCGTGATCGAAAAGAACCGTATAATCTAGGCGACTTAGAATATCATCTTGCATTTGTTACGGATGAGTACGATGCATTCCATCAAAAGCATAAAGAGATGGGCGTTATCTGTTTTGAAAATGAAGCAATGGGGATTTATTTTATTCATGATCCCGATGGCTATTGGATTGAGATTGTTCCTGCAAAATAAAAGAACAAAAGGGTGTTATGCGTTCTTCGCATAACACCCTTTTGATGTTTATAAGTGATTTAATTTACATGGATTCCCCATAATTTGATTAAATCAGCGGCTTGAAATAGATTGATCGTTGCTCCTTTTAACTCAATCGGAGGAGAAGATACAATGGGGGACATCAGTTCATTCTTTGAAAAGTCTACATCCGCCAATAAGGTTTTAAAAAAGTTGTTATTGACAAATTTAGAATCGACGGTTTCAAACTTTTTCAGCGTAGTTTCGGTCATAGAGGAATCGGTAAAATCCACTTGGTCAAATTTCACGTTTGAAAATTTTGATTGATTAAAAAACGAATATTTTAAATTCGATTGTTCAAAAATAAGATGCTTTAAAATGGTGTCACTCATTTCGATTCCTAAGCATTTGCAGGAAACAAATCTGCATCGCTGAAAATACGATCCGGTAAATATGCTGTTTGATAAATCGCAGGAATCAAATACAACATCGATAAAAGTTGCTTTTTCAAAACTGCAATTATGAAAGGTACAGTTTTGAAATACACTTTTTTGTATTTCAATTTTATCAAATTGGGCACTATATAACTGGGCTTCACTTGTTTTAATATCTAAAATCGGAGTCTCATCCAATAAAAAGTCCTGCGCATACGCAGAAAAATCGTCTACTGTTAAGGATTCATTGGATAATTGAGGGCTTAAAATCTTCATTTTTGTGTCCTTTTTCATGATGCAGTTATAATTGAGCAAAGATCATGGTCGCATACGCATAAACCATGCCGTCTTTCTCAATGTAATAGATACCGACTCCTGCATGGGTATACTCACTGCGCATAAGATTTTCATAATGCGGCGGGCTTTCCATCCATTGATCGACCCAAAAAGTTGCGCTTTTCCCGGAATTGTTATTCGGGTCGTTATACTCGGTCATGCAGAGGTTTTCTCCTGCGGCGATATAATCAACGGGAATATCTTCATCTAAAACGGTATTCCATTCATCCCCATTGGGGCGTTTATGTTCAAATTTGTTGGCTTTGTATAGTTCCCGACTGCGCAGTCGAGCCGCAGAGCGCAGATCTTCATCATAGGTAAGTGCACTAAGCCCTTCGGCTTCCCGCTCACGGTTGATTTTGCGCAAAACTAATTTTTCAACACTGTTTAAAAAATTCGTTCCCGTCACCGTTTTTACAGTTGTTTTTGCGGGAGCGTTTGATGAAGCAGAATCCGGTGCGGGTTCGTTGCTGGTTTCTTCAACGCTGACTTCGGATGCAGATTTGACAGCGGACTCGGATGATGCGGCGGCCTCAGATACGGCGGCCTCAGATACGGCGGCCTCAGATGCTGCGACCTCAGATGCTGCGACCTCAGATGCTGCGACCTCGGATGCTGCGGACTCGGATGATGCGGACTCGGATGATGCGGCCTCGGAAGCGGCGGCCTCAGATGCTTCGGCCTCGGAAGCGGCGGCCTCAGATACGGCGGCCTCAGAAGCGGCGGCCTCAGAAGCGGCGGCCTCAGAAGCGGCGGCCACGGAAGCAGCGGCCTCGGATGCGGCGGCCTTAGATACGGCGGTCTCGGATGCGGCGGCCTCGGATACATCGTTATCCGATGAAGTATCAGACGATGACTCCAAGTCAGATGCGTTTTGAGATATGGATGATTCATTTGAAATATTGGTTTGTGAAGATGCAGTCGGCTGGGCAGAGCCGCAACCGGATAATGCAATTAACAAAGCAAATAATATAGCGGCTTTTTTCATTGCTATAACTCCTTTGCTGATATGATTACTCTATTTTACCATATAATGATCCTAACTTCATGAAATTTTTTTAAAATAAACAAATTTTTCTTTTTTTGTTGCAATGGAAACATTCGCCATGGTATGGTATAGTTATAAAGCTTAATAAATATTACCGAAAAGAGGAACTTAAAGAATGGCTGAAATTAAATATGAAATTATTGAAGAAATGGCAATTTTATCTGAAAGTAACCGTGGCTGGACGAAAGAACTGAACTTGGTCAGCTGGAATGAGCGCGATCCAAAATATGATATTCGCGAGTGGGCGCCCGACCATGCTAAAATGGGAAAAGGCGTTACATTGTCGGAAGAAGAAATGCAGATGCTGGTCGATGCATATATTCACAAGGATGAGGAGCCGACGTTTGACTGATGGAAACCGATAAGAAAAGGGTTCTTTTGCTTGCCACAGGCGGTACAATCGCATCAAAACAAGGGAAAGATGGGCTGGAGCCGTAAATGGCTCCGCCCGAACTACTAACAGCACGCGAAGAACTAGGCCATTCTTATCACATTACTTACCACAGTAT
>CALLQM010000087.1 GCA_938014855.1 uncultured Clostridia bacterium
GCGACCACCGAGATCTACACTCTTTCCCTACACGACGCTCTTCCGATCTGCAGAAGCGAATGCCGATGCGATCGGCGTTAGCAATCTGCTCGGACTCGGTGTCACACTTTTTCCGCGTGTGAAAGCACGTTTAAAAGAGCTGGGTCTGCAAGATAAGATTGTGGTATGGGCGGGCGGACGTATCGCCGAAAAGGAAGAAGAACACCAGTTCTTTGAAGAAAAAATGCGTAAGGAGGGTGTCGGATTTATGGGCGTAGATGCATTCTTCGGTCCGGACTCCACACCTGAACAGTGCGTTGAGGCGATCCGTGTTCTGATAGAAGATAAACAGAAACAAACGGAGGGATAATACATGAGCGAACAGAAACGGATCCCCCTTGTTATCATGCGAGGCGGCACAAGCAAGGGTATTTATATAAAAGCAAACGATCTTCCAAGCGACCCGAAAGAAAGAGATGCGCTGATTCTTCGCATTTTCGGCAGCCCGGATGTACGTCAAATCGATGGTCTTGCCGGTGCAGATCCGCTTACCAGCAAGCTTGCAATCGTTGGTCCTTCTTCTAGCCCGGGAGCGGATATTGATTATACATTCGCACAAGTATCGATTAACGAGCGCGTAGTGGATTATAACGGAAACTGCGGAAATATTTCTTCCGGTGTTGGTCCATTTGCCATTGATGAATCGATGGTCCAAGCAGTGGAACCTGTGACACGTGTGCGCATTCGAAACACCAATACGGATAAAATGCTGTATGCTGAGGTGCAGGTTCAGGACGGAAAGGCGCGTGTAAAGGGCGACTGTTCGATAGCAGGCGTTCCGGGCAGTGGTGCTCCGATCCTAATGGATTTTGCAGCTACTGCCGGCGCGGCCACAGGCAGTGTGCTGCCGACAGGCAATGTCGTAGATGTGCTGGAAACCAGCCGCGGCCCAATCGAAATTAGTATTGTAGATGTTGCGAACCCCTGCATATTTGTACGTGCGAAAGACGTTAACATGAAGGGGACTGAAACGCCGGACGCCATTGATGGCAACAAGGAACTGCTCTTGTATCTTGAAGAAATCCGCTCGAAATGCTGCGTAAAAATCGGTATGGCAAAGTCCCCTGAGGATGCTACGAAAAATTCTCCTGCATTCCCGATGGTTGCTTTTGTTTCAGAAGCCGATAACTATACGGACTTTACAACCGGAAATACCATCCGCAAAGAGGAGGTAGACCTTGTTTCACGTCTGATGTTCATGCAGGTGCTGCATAAAACCTATGCTGGTACAGCGACTGCTTGCACCGGTGCGGCGGCAAAAATCAAAGGAACCATTGTTCATCAAGTCATTCCTCATATCGATGAAATTGAAACGATTCGCATAGGTCATCCGGCCGGTGTTATTCCTGTGGTTGCGGCAGTTGAGGGAACAAACGTTAAAAAAGCGGCAATTATCCGTACAGCGCGCCGCCTGATGGAAGGCTACGCTCTCGTACCGCTAAAAGCGTAGATTTTCGCAGTTTCCCAGTTGATTCTAAGGAGAAATGATCATGCTTGCGAATATACTCGTATACGATATAGGTAGCACCTATACCAAAGCGGCAGCTTTTAATCTAGACCACGGACGGTTCACTTACCTTGGACGCGGTCAGTCCCCAACGACACTGGAAAATATTTTAGACGGTGCAAACTGTGCCGTAGAGGCGATTAAAGCACAGGGAATTACATTTTCGGATGATTTGCGGCGTTATAGTTCCTGCAGTGCTGCCGGCGGTTTGCGGATGGTGGCTCTTGGCTATATGCCGCGTGTCACTGCCAAAGCGGCCAAGGAAGTTGCAATGACCGCCGGTGCGCGCGTCATGCAGGTGATTTCGTCTGAAGAACCGCTTTCTTATCGAAAAGAAGTGCTAATCGAAATCAGTCCGGATATTATCTTGCTGTCGGGCGGAACAGACGGCGGCGACGAGAGCTGTGCGATGGAAAATGCCAAAATGATTTGTGAACTTCACAGCCGAGCTACCGTTATTATTGCTTGCAATAAATATGCCCAGCGCGCAGTAGCTGAGCTGTTTGACCAAAATGGCGTGGCGTATGTACGTGTTCCAAACATCATGCCCACAATTCATGAGCTTCATGTAAAACCCGCACGCGAAGCGATCCATGAGCAGTTTATTAAGCAAATCACAAAGGCACAAGGCCTTATTGAGTTCCGTAACCATCTCGATGATCAAACGGTCGTTCCGACTCCGGGTGCGGTGCTGCTCGCAAGTGAACTTCTTTCACGAGGTACCTATGAGCAAGATGGAATCGGTTCGCTGATTCTTGTGGATATAGGCGGCGCTACGACGGATATCCACTCAGCGCTTCCGGAACTTGAAAATCTGACGATTGAAGAACGCGGACTGGTGATCAACAACGAAAAACAGTTTTCCTATCGTACAGTGGAGGGAAATCTGGGGCTGCGTGTCAGTGCAACCGGTATTCCCGATGCCGTAGGTCCCGATGCCATTATTCGTGAGATCGATCTTCCCTGCGATATCGCTCCTGAGGATATTTCTGCCTTCACACAAAAGCTGGAAAAGGATCCTTCCTATATTCCGGAAAGCGAAACAGAAAAGTCTCTCGAGCGCGCGCTGGCTGTTTGTGCTATCCGTGTGGCTTTGCGCCGTCATGCCGGGCACTATGCCGAAGCCGCTGACCCTGTTATGGGGATCATGGCGGGAACAGCAATTGGCAGAGATCTTAGAAATACGCAGTATGTGCTCTGTGTGGGCGGTATCTTTGTTCATACCCCTTTTGACAAAACACAGACGCTGATACACCGCTGTTTCGAGACTCCAGGGATTTCTCTGCTTCCGCTTAGGGACCCGGATGTTCTGTTTGACCGTTCTTATATTTTGTACGCTATGGGCGTGCTTGGCAAACATTATCCCGATGCAGCCCTCTCATTTCTGAAAGAATATGTGGGCAGAAAATGAAAACAGGAGTGAAATTTTAAGTTATGAACGGACCTAAAAAAATGCGTGAGCTTTTTACTTTAAAAAAGACGATTGTGGCACCGGGCGCACATGATATGCTGACCGCTAAGATCATCGGCAGATTGGGCTTTGACGCTGTCTACATGACAGGATACGGCCAGTCGGCGAGCCATTTGGGAAAACCTGACGTTGGTCTTATGACGATGAGCGAAATGGTCTCCCGTGCAGCGAATATGGTGGAATGCGCTGGAGTGCCTGTAATCGCGGATGCCGATACCGGATTTGGCAATGCGGTAAACGTTATGCGCACAGTACGTGAATACGAAAAAGCAGGCGTAGCGGTTATCCAGCTGGAAGATCAGGTAATGCCCAAAAAATGCGGCCATATGGTAGGCCGTGAAGTGATTCCGATGGATGAAATGGTCGGCAAAATCAAGGCGGCTGTTGATGCGCGCGTAGACCCGAATCTCATGATTATGGCAAGAACCGATGCTCGCACAGTTTTTGGCATCGAAGCGGCTCTTGAGCGTGCTCATGCTTATAGAGAAGCAGGTGCAGATATTATCTTTGTCGAATCGCCCGAATCTGAGGAAGAAATGAGACATATCAATGCGGAGCTTCCCGGCTGTCTGACGCTTGCAAACATGGTTGAAGGCGGAAGAACACCGATGTTTAAAAATGCACAGCTATCTGAGTTCGGCTATAACCTCATCATCTATCCAACTGCATCCGTTTATGTAACTACAAAGGCAATGGTTGACCTTTGGGAATCCATGCGTCGTGAGGACACAACAGAAATGCTGCTCGATACCATGATCCCTTTCTCTGAATTTAATGAGATTATGGGACTGCCAGAAATTCGTGCTGTGGAAAAAAACTACGCAACTGGACGTAATGTGCGATAATGACGAGGATAGAGGAGGAATCACCGATGCATGACTTAAGATGTACGATCAAGGAAAAGCTCCCCCTTACAGTCAGCGAGATGGTGGCAATTGCTACGGACTATAACGCCAAGGTGACCGATGTTGTTCTGATAGAGGCAGAGCTTCGTACCGGTTTATCTCGTGAAGAGATTTTAACAGGCATCATGAACGAATATGAACATAACCTCAAGGCGGTTAACGTCGGTATAAAAGATGGCGAAAGTATTCTGCTGGGTACCATTGCTTCTCAGCTTGCCGTTATGGAAGGACCAAAATGCTTTGCGGATCCTTTTTTGGATGACGCACTCCTGTATACATTGGCCGCACAGGTGGGCAACCACTGCATCGGTTTGCGCCCTTGTGCCGGTACAGGAGATTCCTGCCCCTATTCTGGATTTATTAAGGCTATGATTAAGCATGGCTATGATGAAAAAACAGTTGCTGAAACAGCGGCGCTGATTTTAAAAATCGGAGGTCTTTTCCGCGTCGGCAAGGTTACTACCGGATGCAACATGGAAGGTTTCGGTGCAGGATCGGCCTGTATTGCCGCCGCTACCGTTTCCCTGGAAGGCGGTATGCCGGAACAAATGGAAAAGGCGATGGTTTTAGCACTTTCTCCTACAATAGGGGTTCCTTGTACGCCGCGCGTTTTGGTTCCCGCTCTCTGTACAACGCATGTCGGTGGCGCAATTCTAATTGGTATGTATTCGGCACGCCTGTGCATGAAGGTTGATATGACAGTCAATGTGCCGTTTGATGTTATGCTGGCAATGGCGGCAGAGGTACATATCGAATCGGGTCGTCATCTGGTGCCTACCGTAGTCGAATATATGGAGCCCTTTTTTAAGCGCAAACCGGCTGTTGAATCGCTTGTCAGCCAGGCCGTTAAAGATGCGGAAGCCAAAGAAATTGAGGAGACGCTGAAAAAGGCAAAGGCAAAGGCAAAACAGCTGGCGCAAGGTACCACAAGCATTTTACATACCTTTGGCGACGCAGTAGTCGGCGGAAGCAGCCAAGCAGTAGGCAGCCCTACAAATGCTGCTCGGATCTGTCATGAACTTGCCAAGGGTAATGTTAAAAAAGTACGCATTGAGCTTTATCCCGAATTATTTGCCCGCCGTTCTATAAATATTCCCGGTGTTTTGATGGGTGCTGTTTATGGTGCTTCCACTTCGGATTATGACATGTATAACAAATCGGTTGCTATGATTCAGGAAGCCGGCATTGAGGTCGAAATTGTGGAGGGAAGCGAACACGCTATCCAAAAAGTCACGATTACCACAGATGAAATGACATGTTCGGTTGATACATTAAACCGCGGCGGCGGTCGTCTTGTGCTTCGAGATGCCTCCCCGTCGTTTGCACAGGCGAAAGCCGCGGCGCAGCGGCTGGGCATCGTTTTGGTCGAGGCATAAAACTTGTCGGGGAAGTAAAGATTCTGGACCGCTAAAAAACATCTAGGTGGCAGGGCATGCAGGCAAATAGGAGGATAAAAGAATGCTCCATTTGAAAAAATATTTTCAGGATGTAAACCCCGGTATCGTACTCGATATCGGAACCCGTTTCGGCGAATTTGCGTTTACGCTGGCCGAAGCTTTGCCGGAAGGTGCACACATTATCGGTATCGACTGTAATGCCGATACGATAAGGCAGGCCAATGAAAAAAACGGCGGAAAAGGCATTGAATTTAGGGTGGGCAATGCGGAACATTTGGATTTTGCAAATAATTCCTGCGAATTGGCTGCCATGTCGAATACATTGCATCACATTGAAAATTACAATGCGGTACTAAATGAAATGCTTCGCGTGCTTCGTCCCGGGGGAACGTTTTTGATCAATGAAATGTATTCGGATAATCAGAACGAAAAACAACAGATACATTTTGCCCAGCATTCGCTTGAAGCAAAGCTGGATACAATCTCTGGTAATTTTCATCGTGTAACATGGAAAAGAGATGAAATCCTATCCATTCTAAGCAAATTTCCTCTAGAGACAGTTCATATCATAGATTTATTGGAATCGCCCGAGATGGACGCCAAGCTGGCTGTCAAAACATCCAGTCTTAAATCTCGAGTGGAAAGATTGGCATCCGGTACGGCTGCATATGCTGAACTAATGGAACAAGCAAACCAAATTGAAAAAAGGGTATCGCAAATTGGAATTCAGCGGTGCACACAGCTTGTGTATATTGGGAAAAAGAAAGTATGATGTACTGCCGATGTAAAAAGTAGGGTTTCAAGAAAAGAAAATATAATGTAAGACTCAAAGAAGCCAATTGCAAAAAGCAATTGGCTTCTCAGCCTGTTACGCGGTGACGATCGTATCGGCGCTTTGCAGGTGGAGCAGTTCGATTGCCTGCTCGCGCATTTTATATTTTAGAATTTTTCCGGCTGCGTTCATCGGGAAGCTATTTACAAACGCGATATACCGGGGCGTTTTGTGCTTCGCGATATGCGTGACGATATATTCGCGCAGCTCCGTTTCGGTAAGTCCGGCATTTTCTTTTGGGATCACGCAGGCCATGATTTCCTCCCCATACTGCTCGTCGGGGACGCCGATAACCTGCACATCCTTGACTTTCGGGTGGGTATAGATAAAGTCCTCGATCTCCTTGGGATAAATGTTTTCGCCGCCGCGGATGATCATGTCCTTGATGCGGCCGGTGATTTTAAAATTGCCCTCGGGTGTGTTGGCGGTCGCCTGCGGCATCTTATAATAGCCTTTCATGATGTTATAGCCCCGGGCAACGAATTCCCCGTCGATATTATCGGGCAGGTCCTCGCCGGTGGCCGGATCGACGATTTTACATTCGACGCCCGGCAGCGGCTTTCCGACGGTATGCACCCGCACTTCCAGCGGGTCGTCCACCCGGCTCTGCGTACAGCCGGGGGAGGCCTCCGTCTGGCCGTAGACGATGCAAATCTGCGACATCTGCATTTTTTCTACGACATCCTGCATGACCTTGACCGGGCAGGGACTGCCCGCCATGATGCCGGTGCGCATATGCG
>CALLQM010000088.1 GCA_938014855.1 uncultured Clostridia bacterium
AATCGGGCGGTACGTTTATTTTCAGGCACTCCTTGTAATTCTTTTAGTAAGGATTGCATTTTAACCGTATATGATGTATCTTCTCCGATATAACGAGCGGAGTAGATTCCAGGAGCTCCATCAAGCGCATCGATACATAAACCAGAATCATCTGCTACAGCAGACTTACCAGTTATTTGGTGTACCGTATTTGCTTTTAAAAATGCATTTTCTGAAGATGAATCTCCTGTTTCCTCAACAGAAAGATCTTTTACAACATCTTTTTGAGGAGTAACTTCTATTCCAAATGGTGCAAAAATTCGGGCAAACTCTCGAATTTTACCCATGTTTCCAGTTGCAGCGATAACGTTCATCAACCATTTTCCTCCGTCATTTCTTGTTCTGCATCAAAAAGTGCATCTACAAAATCTTTCGCATTAAATGGACGAAGATCATCTAGCTGTTCTCCTATACCAATATACTTAATAGGTACTTGCAATTCAGATTTAATACCAATAACTACACCGCCTCGGGCAGTTCCATCCAGTTTTGTCAATATAATACCAGTGATGCCGGCGGCTTCTTTAAACTGTCTCGCTTGATTTAAAGCATTTTGCCCTGTTGTAGCATCCAATACGAGCAATACTTCTGTGTCTGAGTTCGGAGCTTCCCGTTGAATTACACGAGAAATCTTAGATAGCTCGTCCATCAAATTCTTTTTGTTGTGAAGGCGCCCGGCTGTATCACAAATAATTACATCTGAACCGCGTGCTTTTCCAGCTGTTATAGCATCAAATACAACAGCTGCTGGATCTGAGCCTTCTGCCTGCTTAATCAGCTCAACACCAGAACGGTCTGCCCAAATCTGCAATTGATCAATTGCAGCCGCTCGAAATGTATCAGCAGCACCTAGTATGACTGTTTCTCCAGATGCTTTTAAGTTTGCAGCAAGCTTGCCAGTCGTCGTCGTTTTGCCTACTCCATTGGCTCCGATTACTAAGACAATTGATGGCTGAGTATCAATATGCAATTCTTCATCGCCTGCCAGCATATCCTCGATAATTTCCTTGATTAATCCCCGAACTTCACTTGCATCAGAAATCCCTCGTTTTTTTACTTGTGTACGCAACTCTTCGCAAATGCGCTGAGCAGTTACGGCTCCTACATCTGACATAATTAGAATTTCTTCAAGTTCTTCATATAATTCTTCATCTATTTTTGCAAATGATTTGACGATCTCATCCATTTTTTTTGAAAAAGAATCGCGCGTTTTTTTTAATCCTTCAGCAAGCTTTCCAAAAAAGCCCATTGCCATCCTCCCGTTATTATTATTTTATGCCCAGTTTACTTTCAATTTCATTGACATTTAGCTCCAAAAGTTTGGATACGCCCTCTTCCTGCATGGTTACACCATAGAGAATATCAGCTTCTTCCATGGTACCACGTCGGTGAGTAATGGTAATAAACTGAGTTTTATCACAAATAGTACGCAGATAGTGCGCATATTTTACAACGTTGACATCATCAAGCGCTGCTTCAATTTCATCCAACATACAAAATGGCGATGGACGTACTTTTAAAATTGCAAAATATATAGCAATTGCCACAAATGCTTGCTCTCCACCTGAAAGAGACGCTAGATTTTTAATAATCTTGCCCGGAGGCTGTACATAAATCTCAATACCAGACTCTAATACATTTTGCGAATCTGTAAGAGAAAGTTCTGCTTTTCCGCCATCAAATAATTCTGTAAATATTCGAGAAAAATTTATTGATATCTTATCAAAATTATTCAAGAATATTTTATGCATGTCTTCTGTTAATGACGCAATCATTCGATTAAGCTCTGCACGAGAAGTTTCAACATCTTCAATCTGTGTTTTCAAAAATTGATATCGTTCAGAAACTTCTTTATATTCTTCAATTGCACTTACATTTACATTACCCAATGATTTAATCTTTGCTTTTAATTCACTAAGACGTCGGTTTGCTAAATTTTCATCTTCAATAGGATTTGCCAGCTGCGCAGCTTGAGAACGAGTAACTTCATATTCATCCCATAGTCGAGCTATAATTATATCATATTGTGCTTGCAAAGTTCTCTTTTTCTCTTCCAACCGACTTAAATCTTTCGCAACAACTTCGCGCTGAGCAGTAACTTCTTTTTCATATCCACGCAATGAAGTTGTTTCACCCTCACATTTGTTACGTTTTTTAGTTAATTCTTTAATTTGTACATTTAATGTTTTAATTTGTTCGGCATATTCCTCCTGATCACGTTTCGCTTGTTCAATCTTCTGCGTTAATTGTTTACTTTGTTCTGTAAATTTCTCAATTTGTGAATGCATCCAAATAGTATGTTCTCTTTGATTGCTTTTTTGAGTAATCAATTGTTCATTGATTTGGCGTATTGCACTTATTTCTTGTTCTAATGTCACCATCTTAATTTTGAGAGCAGAAAGTTGGTCAGTAATTTCTGTAATCTGACTGACCAATTTATTTTTTTTGTCATCTAATAGATTAAGCGCAGAATCCGTTTCTACTAATTTACGATTAAATTCATCAATCTTATCAGAATTTGAAACATCATTCTCCTTTAACTCTTTAAGTCTTGCGGTCAGCTTTTCATATTCTAAAACTGTTTTCTTTTTAGATTGAACCGCATTGTCAAAAGCATTGTTAAGCTGTTTAAGTTCTGCAACATACTGAAATTTATCTTCTTGTGCAGTTACTAGTTCACCATCTACCCCTAAAGAAGAAGCTTGTACGGCAGATAACTGTTCTTCAGCAATCTTAATTTGAAATTGCAATTCTTCAACTTGCTTTTTCATTGTCTGAGCTTGTTGCTTTAAGTGCTCAATTTCATGTCCACGACCTAATATTCCCGCAGTTTTTGTTGTATAACCGCCAGTCATGGAACCACCTGTGTTAACAACTTGACCATCCAATGTTACGATTCGGTATCGATAATTCACTTTTTTAGCCAATTGAACTGCACAATCTAAATCTTGTACTATAATAATTCTTCCCAAAAGCTGGCGAATGATGCCACCAAATTTTTCTTTACATCGAACTAAATTGGATGCAAAACCAACAAAACCTTCTGCACTGGATAGTTGATTATCTGTAAGCTTATTTCCCTTTACAGATGAAATCGGTAAAAATGTTGCGCGCCCTGAACGAGCATTTTTAAGCATTGCAATTGCACTTTTTGCTATTGATTCATTTTCAACAACAATATTCTGTAAAGCTCCTCCCAATGCGATTTCAACAGCAAGAGCGTTTTGATCATCAACCTCTATTAAACGTGATACCGGTCCATAAACACCAGCCAATGTTCCCTTTCTAGCTTGAGACATGACAAACTTTACGCTGTTATGAAAACCATCTAAACTATTTTCCATGTTTAACAGTAATTCTGCTTTTTGAAGATGTTTTTGAATTTCATCTTCAAGTTTTCTTTTTTTTGCCGCTAACGTATCAACTTTGCTTTGCCGGCTTTCAATTTTTAATTCAAAGCCTTTTTTCTCATTTTGTAAAGAAACTATTTTTTGTTCAATTTCAGAAATTAATTCTTTGCAGTCATTCTTTTCAATTTCAAGCTTTTTAATGTTCTCATCTTTTATAGCTACATTTTCTTCTAAATCTTGTAAACGGGTTGTGGATTCTTCAATCAGTGAGCCACGAGATGCAGATACCAATTTTATTTCATTTATGTTTTGTGAAAGAGTAAAACGTCTTTCTTTTAAGGAAGATATATGTAATTGAATATCTTTTTGTTGAGCGTTTAAATTTTCTAATTCTTTTTGTGTTTCAGCTTGTTGTATCGTAAATGTTTGATGTTTTTGTTCTTTATCTGCAATTTCCTGTTTGTATGTACTTATTTTTTGATTTAACTGTTCATCCGAAGCACCGGATTCATTTAATTCATCGCGAATACGATCAATCGATGCTTTATTATGCTCAATATCGTTATGCATGACAGCTATTTGTGCAACACGTTGAGAAGACGTCGTTTCTATATCCTTAATTTGATTACGCTTTTTCTCGATATCCATAGATATATTTTGCATATCTGTATAAAGAGATGTGATTTTTTTTTCAACTTCATCTAATTTGGATTGGATATCCTCATGTTGAGATTTACAAAGAAGAATTTTGTCTTCTTGTTCTCTTAATACCTGTTTGGATTTTTCGAGTGTGAGGACCCAAAGAGAAATTTCAAGTGTTCTTTTTTCTCCTGCATACTCTAAAAACTGTGAAGCCTTTTCTGACTGAATTCGAAGCGGTTCTATACGATTTTCTAATTCAGATAGAATATCGTGCAGACGCAAAAGATTTTCTTCAGCAGCACCCAAACGTCGCTCTGCTTCAGCCTTCCGATAGCGATACTTTGAAATACCTGCGGCTTCTTCAAAAATTTCTCGACGCTGTGTACTTTTAGCGCTTACGATCTCAGAAATTTTGCCTTGCCCGATAATTGAATATCCATCACGTCCTAATCCTGTATCCATAAACAACTCATAAATATCCTTTAATCGAACATTGACATGATTGATTTGATACTCACTTTCACCTGATCGATACAGTTTTCTAGATATAGAAACTTCTTCATTATTATAAGGCAAAGCACGATCAGAATTATCAATGGTTATTTGAACATAAGCAAACCCTTGTGCTTTACGTGTTTGAGTACCTCCAAAAATAACATCCTCCATTTTTCCACCGCGCAGATTTTTGGAAGATTGTTCACCTAATACCCACCGAACAGCATCGGCTATATTGCTTTTCCCACTTCCATTTGGCCCTACAACGGCCGTTATTCCATCAATAAACGATAACCGAGTTCGGTCAGGGAATGATTTAAAGCCTTGTATCTCCAAACTGCGAAGCCGCAAAGTTACACTTCCTCTACTATGATGTCTAACCCAGACAGATGTATGTCTTGTCTAATGGTTACATTATAGCCTAATTGTTTAAGTTTCTCAATGGTTTGTGCACCATGTCCATTTATTTTTGAGATAGATTTTGGTGAAATCCACAGGATATAATTACCCGGTCTGCCAGCCTGCTTTATAGCCCGCTCATATATGAGCCTGGCTTCACAAAGTTCTCGGAACGCAGGATGATAAGGACCTGCCAGCTTGTCTTTTTGTAAGGAATCCTGCGCATGGAGACCCATACGTATAACTGGGATTTGACAGCGAAATTCAAACATGTCTAAAAGCCATGCACCTAGCTTTACTGCTTCATCTAATGTTTGAGGCTGATAGACACCTTTACGCCAATAATCCGCCAAAACCGTTCCC
>CALLQM010000089.1 GCA_938014855.1 uncultured Clostridia bacterium
ACCGAACACATCATCGCTATCTATATTAACCGTTCCTACGCTCATTGTCAAGCAAACTATTTGGTTCCAAATGCATCTTTGGACATAGTTCCTGCGCAGTCTCCCAGCCGGAAACTTCTTTTAAAATACGCTTGGATTTGTTTTGTTTTTTCGGATGCAGCAATAAAACCCCGTTCTTTTCCAACTGTTGTTCCGATGCGGTTTTATCTGCTCGTTCACACACATTTTCCAACCGCATATCCGGAACCAGTTGATCCAGTTGTGACAACGTTAACTGGTGTTCTCGCATATAATTCAGTAATTTTACTGCAAGCATTAAACCGTCGTCCACAGGGCTTTGTTGACTCCTGCTCCAATCGTTCTGTTCGGCTGTAGACAGTCGTCTATTCCTGTATAACGTATCCCTTCTCTCATAAACCATCTCCCTATCTATATGGTTTCCTAACACCTTTGTGCGCTCACTGCTAAGGTGTGTATACGCATCGTTCAAACATAGCTGCATACCATCTTGTGAGAGATCAACGCCAATCCCTTCCGATTGCTCACATCCCAGTTTTTGCAGTGCATCGGTTAGTATGTTTTGTACCGAGCGATTGGGTGAAGCAACGTTCACTTTCATATCTGCAAGCCCATTCTGCGCCAAGCGGAGCAATTCCGTGCGATAAATGGTACGAATCCCGGACATATCCACACATCCGCCAAAATGATCCCATGGTGCACGAGAAAACCGATTTTCAGCAAATATGGTTTGAATCTTTTGAGCAAATGTTTGGCCGTCGGTTTCATTCATCTTTTCCATCAACTGAATCGAACCCACATTTCCGGTGCGAAAGCTGATTCCAACATTTAAAGCATTATAGAACATTGCAAACCGAAACAGCGCTTTAAATGCACACCCAAAGTCCAATACACTGGTTCCGGCGGAACGAATTCCAGCAATCAATGCACTGCTCAGCACACGCGAACAACTAAATTCATCCGCAGTGATTCAAATGGTTTGACCGCGTACCGCAGTTCCGACAGCACAGCCGATTCGTACCGCCAGTTCCGGCGTCAACTCGATTCCAACTTCACCGGTAACAGCAGGCTGTTTAAAGAGCGGCGTACTGCGTACTGTCGTATTTTTTGCGGCAACAGTATCCAATAAAACCGTACCTGCGTTTACAGCAGCACCCGAACAAACTACGCTCGATTTTATACAGCTTCGTTCGCCTACAAAACTATACGGCAAAAGCGTTGCACCCTCTGCAATCGCTCCCGATGACAGGGTACATCCATCGTCAAGAACACTTCCGGCTTTGATTACAACGCCGTTTCCAAACTGAACGCCTTCCCCGATAAAAACGGGAGCAGTCAATCGAAAATTTCCAGCAGGAATTCGCCCTGCGATTAAATTGCCGTGTTCATCACGAATTCCGCGCAATTTGCACCGGACTCTTCCATCCAGCAAATCGCGCTGTGCCTGCTGATAGGACTGCAGATTATGAATGCGTCTCCAATAACCTTTCCCATTCCAGCACGAAATTTGCATCCCGCTGTGTAAGATTTCATCAAAAATGCATTTACAAGCTGTCTTTTTTTCTTGAAGAATGATATCTGCCGCATGCGGGGATAAGATATAGATGCCGGTATTCCAATAATCGGTGTTCATTTTGCCATCACTGTCCACTTCTTTATTGGAATCCAATCGAATCCTGCCCATCCCGGTATCTTGATTCATGACCGCACAGGTAATCGCAGCATCATGATTAAAATGAGCCTTGACCATTTGATTCAGTTCAAAATCGCATAGAATTTGATCATTCAGCAAAATGACCGGCTGACGTGGATACTCTTTAACGCGAGATTCCACAGCTGTCTCATCAAAACCATGAAATTCCGTACAAAACCGCAGAGAAATTCCTTGGGTTTGATGATTTAAAAAATAATTTTGGATTGCCTCTAATCCATCTTTTACGACTAAGGTACATTCCCGAACTCCACATGCCGCCAATCGTTCCAAATTGTATTCCATCAAAGCACGCCCGCACAGACGAATCATACACGCAGGAGCTTTGCAGGTGAGCGGCGAAAGTTCCGTTGGAGAACCTTGTAAAAACAGAACCGCTTTCATAATGTTCCTCCCACACATTGATACAAAATTATGTAAAAACCTTCAATGATCCCATTTATTGTAGTATTGCTCCGCAAAAACAACTTTATGCCATTGTGCAAAGCTGAAAAATTTCGGGGAAAGTCTTGTAAATAGGAGCATTATGGTATACAATAGATACTTAATTTGAGTTATCAATTAGGGAGGGTTTGCATGCCGAAAATCGTACAAGCTTTTACCGACGGTGCATGTTCCGGAAATCCGGGAGCAGGAGGCTGGGGCGGCATTCTGCGGTATGGCAGCCATGAAAAGGAATTTTCAGGCGGAGAACCTATGACAACCAACAATCGTATGGAGCTTACCGCAGTCATCAAAGTTCTTGAGGCTTTGAAAGAACCTTGTGAAGTCGTTTTGACAACTGATTCAAAATATGTGGTAGATTCCGTTGAAAAAGGCTGGGTTTACGGCTGGCAGAAAAAAGGTTGGATGCGCAAACCCGGTGAACCGGCAAAAAATGCCGAACTTTGGAAGCAGCTTCTCCCGCTTTTAAAAACACATAAGGTCAAGTTCAACTGGGTGAAAGGACATGCCGGCCATCCAGAAAATGAACGTTGTGATTCTTTGGCTGTTAACGCAATTGCAAAAATACGCGAAAATTTGTAAAATTTCGATTATTTTTGATTATTTTCAAAAAAACTATTGAATCCCATACCAATATGGTATACAATAGAATCGTAACAAACACATTTACGATAGATTGAGTAAATTGAAGATAGAATGGTGGTATGGATATGAAAAAATTTGTATATGCCGATAACGCCGCGACCACACAGATTTCGGATGAAGTTTTGTCGGCCATGCAGTATTGGCTAAAAGAGGGGTATGGCAATGCTTCCAGCATTTATGCGAAAGGACGCGAAGCAGGGCACGCAATTGAAGATGCGCGCCAAGCAGCTGCCAATGCACTGGGAGCTCAGCCGAACGAAATCTTTTTCTTGGGCTGTGGTTCGGAAGCGGACAACTGGGCGATTAAAGGTACCGCACATAAACTGGCGGCCAAAGGCAAAAAACATATTATTACAACCGTATTTGAACATCATGCAGTGCTGCATTCGTGCGCCGCCCTGGAAAAGGAAGGGTTTGAAGTCACCTATCTTCCTGTCAACGATAAGGGGCTTGTGACTGCAAAACAGGTTGAGGACGCTATTCGTCCGGATACCGCCCTTGTCACGATTATGTATGCCAATAACGAAATCGGCACAATCCAGCCAATCCCTGAAATCGGCAGAGTTTGTCGCGAAAAGGGCGTATGGTTCCATACCGATGCCGTACAGGCCGTTGGAAACGTTGAAATCAACGTAGTGGAACAAAACATCGATATGCTGTCCATGTCCGGTCATAAGATTCATGCACCAAAAGGGATTGGACTGCTCTATGTCAAAAAAGGAATCGTACTTCCGAATCTGATTGACGGCGGTGGTCAGGAGCGCGGACGTCGTGCTGGTACAGAAAATGTTGCTTCTATCGTTGGATTGGGTCGTGCAATTGAGATTGCATGTGCCAATATTCCCGAGAAAAACGAACGTGTTCGCAAGATGCGTAACCGTATCATAGATGCTTTGCTTAAAATCCCAATGGCGCGGCTGAACGGTGACCGTGAACAGCGCCTTGCCGGCAACATCAATATTTCGTTCCCCGGTGTGGAGGGCGAATCCCTGCTGTTGGCGCTTGATTTACAGGGCATCTGTGCATCGTCAGGTTCTGCCTGCACCTCCGGTTCGCTCGACCCCAGCCATGTGCTCCTTTCCATTGGACTGAGTCACGAAGTTGCGCACGGTTCCCTGCGGCTGAGTATCAACGATTGGACTACCGACGAAGATGTCGACCATATTATCGAATCGGTTCCGCCGATTATTGAAAAACTGCGGAGCATGTCTCCGATGTGGGAACACATGGTAAAAGGAGAGCTTGTTCTAAAATAAAACAAGCCCGCTTTCATTTCCTAACAGCAATTTACATTTGGATCGAAAGGGAGTTTTCTATATGCTGTATTCTGATAAAGTCCTGGAACATTTCGCCAATCCTCACAATGTTGGTGAAATCGAAAACGCAGACGGCGTTGGCGAGGTTGGCAACGCAAAATGCGGCGACATCATGAAAATGTATCTTAAAATTAAAGATGGCATCATTACCGATGTAAAATTTAAAACATTCGGCTGCGGCGCAGCAATTGCAACCAGTTCCATGGCAACCGATATGATCAAAGGCGCTTCGATTGAAGACGCACTCAAGCTCTCCAACAAAGCAGTTGTGGAAGCGTTGGACGGTCTGCCCACTTCCAAAATCCATTGCTCGGTTTTGGCTGAGCAAGCGGTAAAATCCGCTTTGGCCGATTACTACCGTAAAAACGGCGTAGATCCTACCCCGATTGTCGGTGAACTTGGTGAATGTGAAGCTTGCCATCACTAACAGAACATGGATAAAGAGCGCCCATGCATTTGCATGGGCGCTCTTTTTTGTTTCATTGATTCATATGATCGAACATGGAATCCGTTGATTTACTTTTTTGTTTGGTTTCTTCTTTTCCGTTTTTATGCTGTTTTTTCAGTTGGTGCACATAAACACTATTTCCGGCAATCAGAACGCCTTGCGTAATCGATACAAATAGCGCCATGGCAATATCAGGAAAAGTTTGTAAGGGCGATGTTGCGGCCACGTAAAGTGTGGACAGCAGTACACCCGCTATGCCTAATGTGGCAGGAATTTTATGATCTGGAATTTTAGACGATTTTAAAATTTTCCCAATATAATACAGCACAGGAATCAAAATTAGCAGTTCAGGCCGAATAAAATCTTGTAAACTCATCGAAATTCCTCCTTAATAAGGTCGAATCCGCCATAATGACGAGTTCACCTCGCATATACTACTTTGTATATGCAGAATGAGGGATTGCGATGAAACGTATCAAATTATTTTTTATCAATGCATTACTGCTTGCAGGCGGAACCATTTTAATGCATTTTATCGGGTTATCCTTTCAAGTCTATCTGGTCAGTAAAATCGGCTCAACCGGTATCGGCCTCTATCAACTGATTATGTCGGTTTATTTTTTGGCAGTCACATTGGCAGTTTCGGGCGTTAAATTTGCTGTAACAAGATTGGTCGCTCTGGAACTTGCAGTAGATAATCGCGCAGGAGTCCGAAAAGCGATGCGGTGCTGTGTCACATACGCATTGATATTTGGGTTCAGCTCGGCTTTCCTGTTATATTGGGGCTCGGATTTTATCTGTCTTCACTGGCTGAATATAGATGCTCTGCCCTCTCTTCGTCTGCTAGCGCTTGGATTACCCACCGTTTCTATGTCGTGTGTAATCAGCGGCTATTTTATCGCGGTAAGAGGCGTTGTAAAAAATGTATCCGTTCAAATATTTGAACAGCTTTGCAGAATTGCTCTAACGGTAACCGCTTTTACCCTGCTCATGCCAAAAGGAATCAAATATTCCTGCTTGGCCATGGTCGCCGGTTCGGTTACTGCCGAAGTAATTTCATGTATCGTATCCTACCTGCTTTATCAAATAGACCGTCGTAAATACAACACAAACAAACCGCCTCCAGCCGGTATGACCCGCAAAATGCTCGGTATTGCACTTCCGATTGCTTTCAG
>CALLQM010000090.1 GCA_938014855.1 uncultured Clostridia bacterium
CATTAATTCGCCGGAAAACGGCTCACCTTATATATGCAGCTTTTCTGTTCCGGGCTATCGTTCCGAAACGATGCTGCATTTTTTGGAGAGCCGCGGTGTGTTTGTATCCAGCGGTTCGGCTTGCTCAAAAGGAGCCGTAAGCCCTGTTTTGACAGCGATGGGTCTGCCAAAACAGGTAATTGACAGCGCTTTGCGTGTCAGCACGATCTTTGATACCAGTGAACAAGAGCTTGATCGGCTGATTGAAGCATTAAAAGAAGGCATCGCATCGGTTGCGCACGTATCGTAACCGAATTTTCAACAACAATATCAGAAATGGTGGAAAACATGAAAGAACTGATTTTGCTCAAAAGCGGCGAAATGGCGCTCAAAGGGCTGAACCGATCCTATTTTGAAGATACCCTAATTAAGAATTGCCGCAGGCGTTTGGAGAATTTGGGAAAATTCCGTATTTATAAATCCCAGTCTACGATCTATGTACAGCCGCAGAGCGAGGAAATTGACCTCGACGAGGCGGTGGACAGGCTGAGCCGTGTGTTTGGAATTGCGGCGCTGACGCGTGCAGCAATCGTGGACAAGGATTTTGATGATATTAAAGGGAAAGCACCCGCTTATCTTGCCCAATGGCTTGATGCTGCAAAAACCTTTAAGGTCGAGGCAAAACGTGCGGATA
Source organism: uncultured Clostridia bacterium (assembly GCA_938014855.1). Taxonomy (GTDB): domain Bacteria; phylum Bacillota; class Clostridia; order Oscillospirales; family Ruminococcaceae; genus Anaerotruncus. The sequence goes on from CALLQM010000090.1 coordinate 674, forward strand.
AAAGCTTTCCGATGAAATCGCCGCAGATCTGCGCCGAGCTGGGAGCAGTTCTGCTGGATGAATTCCCGCATCTGACGGTGGATGTTCACCATCCGGATGTAACGGTTTATGTGGAAATCCGTGAGCGTGCGGCCTATCTGCATGTGGATCAGATGCATGGAGCCGGAGGACTTCCGGTCGGAACGTCCGGCAATGCGGCACTGCTCATTTCCGGCGGAATCGACAGCCCGGTTGCGGGTTACATGATGGCAAAACGCGGCCTGCAGATTTTTGGGGTTCATTTTGTCAGCCCGCCATACACCAGCGAACATGCGCTGGAAAAGGTAAAGACGCTCTGCAAAAAAATTGTGCCGTACTGCGGCCGAATCAAGCTTGCAGTTGTGCCGTTTACAGAAATTCAGGAAGCGATCCGCGACAACTGTCCGGAAGACGTGTTCACAGTCATCATGCGCCGCTGTATGATGAAACTGGCCGAGCGGGTAGCGAAGGACAATAAGTGCGGTGCGCTGATTACCGGAGAGAGCGTGGCACAGGTGGCAAGTCAGACAATCGCCGCGATTGCATGCACCGATATCGCATGCGAGATGCCGGTATTGCGTCCTGTCATTGGAATGGACAAAGATGAAATCGTAAAAATTGCGTATAAAATTGATACCTTTGAAACGTCCATTCTGCCATATGAAGACTGCTGTACCGTTTTTACACCGAAGCATCCGAAAACACAACCAAAACTTTCTTATATAGAGGAGGCAGAGTCCGGACTGGACAGCGAAACGCTGCTGCAGAAAGCTTATGAGCATATCGAATATGTTACCATCAGCTGAATCGGACAAATGAGAGGAGGCGCGACGAGTGGTTTCTGAAATCATTGGGGTTGGTGAAGCGCTCGCCACAGGCGATGCGCTAGCCCAAAATGTACAATTGGCAGCGCGGGAATTGGAAGCGTTTGGCATCAGCGTGCAAGACCAGTGTGCGGTAGGTTCTGATGTGCAAAAGCTGAAAGTTGCCATTGCCCAGGCTCTCAGCCGCAGTGATGTGGTCGTTTTGATGGGAGGAATGGGCGTCGGGGCGGATGCCATCACGAAAAAGACCGTTTGCCAAGGGCTTGGACGCCGGCTGGTTCTCCATGCAGACAGCCTGCGCAGGATACGCAAAGCGTACCAGCATGCGGGACGGCAGATGCCTCAGCAGGTGAAAAAACTTGCGATGCTCCCTGAAAATTCCATCGTGTTTCCCGGTATTCGGGGAATTACTCCCGGTTGTGCGCTTTCCGCGGGCAGGCAGTTTATCATCCTGCTTCCGGAACGGCCGGAAGAATTCCTGCCGATGTTCCAATACAGCGTAATTCCTTATTTGGCGAAGTTTACGCAGGCGGCGGTGGCCGCACATACCGTCAATGTAACGGGCATGGATGTGGAACTTGCCAATGAAAAACTATCTGATCTGCTGAAATTGGAAAATCCAACTGTTAGCATTGAATCAAAACCCGGAGAACTGCGGGTTCGTGTTACCGCGCGCGCAAATTCCAAACAGGAAGCCGCGGCAATCAGTGAACCAGTAATCGCCGATATCCAGCAGAAGCTTGGCGAATCGGTGTACGGCATCGATGCCAAAAACCTGCAAACGGTTGCGGCCGCCGCGCTGATGGATCGGGGACTTTCGGTTTCCGCGGCGGAATCCTGCACAGGCGGGATGCTCTCGGAACTTTTAAACTCGGTTCCGGGTACGCATAAGGTTCTGCGTTATGCGGTATCAGCCGCATCCAGCCGTGTTAAAGAAGAAGCGCTCAGCGTACCTCCAAAAATTATAAAGAAATACGGATCGGTCAGTGCTCAGGTTGCCGCCGCGATGGCTTATGGTGCGATGATGCAGGGAAATTCCGATATTGGAACTGCCATTACCGGAAGCACCGGCGCGAAAGGCGAAGACCAAAAGCATGCCGGCACCGTTTATATAGCAGTTTGTGACAAACAAGAAGTTTGGGTACATAAAATTAAGCTCCCAAAACAAACCGATCCTGTTCTGTTTCGGCATACAGCCTGCATGGCGGCGCTCGATTTAATGCGCAGATATGCCGCCGCACTGCCGGAACGATTGCCGCAAGGCAATCCGTTGAAAGATGCGTCTGTCGGAAAAATAGCGAATATAATGGAAAACGAAACTGCCCAAGGTTCAAATAAAGGCGGAAAACGTCCGTGGTATGCGGTTATTTTTCCGATTAAGGGTGACGACATGAAAAATATCGTACAAAAATCGATTTTAATCATTGCCGTGCTGGTGTTTTTAGCTTCAGCAGGTTATTTAGTATCCTTTTACGTCCAAGCGGAAAGCAATAAAAAAATGACCGCAGGACTTGCAGAAATGTATGGAGAAGGTGCATCGGAAGAGGCAATCAAGCAATTAAAAGAATCCGGTGGGTATCCTTCCGATTATCAAAAAAAGTTCATCAGTCTATATGCCATCAACAGTGATGTTGCCGGCTGGATCAAAATTGAGGATACGCAGGTAAACTATCCGGTTGTGCACTATACCGACAATGAATATTATCTGCGGCGCGATTTCTATCGGAAAAACAATAAGCACGGTATTCCGTGGCTGGAAGCCAACAATACCCTAAATCCGCCCAGCGACAATTATGTCATCTATGGACATAACATGACGGATGGACAGATGTTTGGGGAACTGATGAAATATAAGCCAAGCGGGGAAGGGCTGAACTATCTAAAAAAACACCCGATTATTTCGTTTTCGGATGTCTACCGTGACAATGACTATCAGATCATCTCTGTGTTTATTACGAATGCCAAGAAAGCATACGGAGAGATTTTTTATTACAACACGATGCTGAATTTGCAGGACGAAAACGACTTTAACACGTTTGTCGACGGTGTTCGCGCACGTTCCTATTACACCTCGGACATTGATGTGCAAAAAGGCGATCAGTTCCTGACGCTTTCGACCTGTTCGTATGAATTTGGTGCGGTTTCGGACGATGCGGATGTGCGTACAGTCATTGTTGCGCGCCGTATTCGTGACGGGGAAAAGGTAGATGCCAGCAGTATCAATTATGCCTACAACCCAGATCCGTTATTGCCGCCGGGATTTGTGGAAGGACAAAAACAAAAGGCGGCCGCCGCATCCAAAGCCGCGGCAGAATCTGCGGCTGCCGAATCACAAGCAGCGGCTTCGCAGGAGGCTGCGTCAAAGCAGGCAGCTGCCAGCAGCAGTACTGCGGTTGCCGGAGTGTCGTCGGAAGTCGAACCATCCAGCTCTGATGAGGAAGAGGCTGAGGTGAATGCCGACGAACAGGCAGAAAGCAAAGTGAGTCGAGTAAAGGATGCGCTTCGAAAAGCGGAAGATGCATTGGATCGCTCAAAAGAGTATTATTCCGATGTGAAGGATGCCGATACATACGAAACTGCACAGCATTATGCAGATAAAGTTCGTGAGTATGCCGATGAGGCACACCGAGCATACAACACGGCATCGGATTTGACGGATGATTTGGAAGAACTCAATGACCATTATGAATCGCGGGTAACACAGCGCGCGTTTGATGATGGGTTGGATGCAATGAAAGCGGCAAGATCTGCATGGGAAGATGCGAAGTATTATGCGGATGATGCGCAGACACTGGCGGCTGAACTCAAGCCGGTGGAGTCGAAACCATCAAGCAGTGAGCCCTCGAGCAGCAGTGAGCCATCAAGCAGTAAGCCCTCGAGCAGTGAGCCGTCGAGCAGTGAGCCATCAAGCAGTGAGCCCTCGAGCAGTGAGGAGCCTGAACCGAAACCGGAGCCTAAACCGGATCCAGAACCAGAAGAACCATCAAGCAGTGAGCCTAAAGATGAAACCGATGGGGAGGATATGGAAGATAGTGGGCAGGAAACACCGCCTGAATCATTGAATGCTGAAATGGAATCTGATGGTACAACTGCGGTACTTGCCACATCTGTACAGAAATCCGACCGTCTTACGATTATTTCCGGCGGGAAAAAGCGGTCAGGCAGTGCTTCTGCGATCGTGGCCAGGGTGGTCATGAACGAAATGGGAACTGGGTTTGACAAAGAGGCCATCAAAGCGCAGGCGGTTGCGGCTTATACATATATCAAGTATCAAAACAAAACCGGCGTTACGCCTTATCTTGGAACGAAAACCCCCACATCCGACATTCAAAAAACGGTTAATTCGGTCATCGGCGAAGCGGTGTATTATCAAAGAAACTATGCATTTACGCCGTTTTATGCGATGAGCGCCGGTGTTACCATTGCCAGCAAGGACGTCTGGGGCGGAAGTTATCCTTATCTGATTTCGGTCGACAGCGAAATTGAAGAACAGGCCAACAACTACGAACAAAGCGTCACACTGCGAGCGGATTTGGTCGCGGATAAAGTGGAGGCGAAACTGGGAATCGATTTGTATGATTACAGCGATGACCCTGAGGATTGGTTTGAGATCGAGGATTATGCGGACGGCGGCCGCTATGTAAGCAAGGTGCGCGTGGGTGATCGGAAAATTACCGGTCGAACTTTTCGCGAGCAGGTATTTGGACTGCGTTCTGCGGCGTTTGACATCCGTTATTCACGCGGAAAGTTCACATTTACGACCTATGGATATGGTCATGGAGTCGGAATGAGCCAAATTGGAGCGAACTTGTACGCCTCGCAGGAAGACTGGGATTATGTGGATATTCTTACCCATTATTATCCAGGATGCAAAGTAAAATAATAGGAAAACTCCGGAAAATTTGTCCGGAGTTTTCTGCATTTATAGGCAAAATCTTTAAATTACAATAATTTCCTCCTTTTTTTGTCACAAAATTTAGAATTTTTGTTAATTTACCTCTCCACAAACGGGCAAAACTATGCTATAATAATACCTGTTTATTACAGTCTTTCGTATATACGATGGCAGATGAAGAGGGTTAATATGGGATTGATTAAAGCTATTCTACGCGGACTATACTGTTTCTTTGCCGGAATCAAAACAACCTGCAGTGAACTGAGTGAGTGGTACACAACAAATAAGAGTATTCCGCGCTTTATGCGTAATCAATTTTCGTTGATTGTGATTGTTTTAGCGGTTGTGGCCGGCGGTTGGGGCTTGGTTGCCGCAATCACCAGCGGATCAGCAATTGGACGGCATTTGCTCGATGATTCTTCTGCTGTGCAGGAATCTGCTGACGAAGCAACGCCTGCTGAAAGTGAAGTGCAGGAGCCGGAAGTTACCTCCGAACAGGAAGCTTCCTCTGAACAAGCGGCATCTTCTGAAGAAGCGGCAATTGACGCGATTGCCAGTGCGACTCGTTTTGAACCGGTGACCGCAGAGCAGATGTTCAAAGTGCTCGAAGACCGCACGAAAGAGTATAAAGAAGATCCGGAAAATAAAACGGACGTATTCTCGCCTCCGCCGGCAGGAGATATTGATGCATGGAAAAAAATCAACAGCGATGTTGTTGGCTGGATTACGATTTCCAACACAAACATCAACTATCCGGTTGTAATCGGTGCGAATACCGCTTATTATACCAGCCGTGGCTATTATAAAGAACCCAGCCGCAATGGTGTTATTTGGTTGGATTCTGATACCAAATTTGCAACGAATGGCGCGATTACATCGCAGAACGCGGTGATTTATGGGCATAACTGGACCAACTGCTGGCGCCCGGTTCGCATCGGGAACCCGAATGACGTAATGCTTGCACAATTGGCGGCTTATGATAATGCGGAGTTTGCGGCAGAAAATCCATACATTCGTCTGACCACAGTTGACGGCGACCATTTGTATCAGGTCTTTACGGTCTTTTACACGGATTTAAATTTCCATTATAACTATGCGGATGGTCAGCGGGTTCCTGGAATCATTTCCAAAGCAAAGGGCATGAGCATACATAAATTTGATGTGCCGGTTTCCAGCACAGATAAGATTATAACCTTATCCACCTGTACGCGTGTACTTGGACCTGGAGACAATCAGCGCTTTGTAGTAATGGCAAAGAAAATTTCTTAGTACGCAGAGGAAAGCGGCTGCTTTTAGCAGCCGCTTTTTTGATCTAAAAAAGGAGTGATGTTTTTGAAAGATCTCATTTTCGAGTTTATAAGACCTTTCTTAACTGCTTTTGCAATGATGCGGTTTGGCTCCATTTGGGGACTGAAACAGTATCTGCTCAAAAGCGGCAGACATAAATTTTTGGAGCTTGTGTATGGACATTATTTTTTGCGCAAGGGCAGTTTTATCGGGATCACAAGCGTGATGGATGGAATCCCGTGTTTTCCGCACGGTGTCCTAGGTGTTTTTATATCCAACCGTGCAAAACTAGGCAAAGATGTTGTAATCTTTCAGCATGTGACGATTGGTTCCAACACCATCCCTGACAGCCGCCATACCGGCAGTCCGACGATTGGCAATAATGTTTATATCGGCGCCGGGGCAAAAATAATCGGCGGCATCACGATTGGAGATAACTGCCGCATTGGTGCCAATGCGGTGGTATATGAGGACATGCCGCCCAATTCCGTTGCGGTTAGCGCTCCCACGCGAATCATTCAAAAAGAGTCGCTTGATAACACCTATTACACAACACTGGGCGGCGTGGAGTATTACTATAAAGACAGCAAATTACATAAAAGGAATGAAGCGTAAAAAAAGACGGACATTGTCCGTCTTTTTTGTTTCTTAAACTTTTCCCATTGTTTTGAGGGGATCAATCCATTTGCCATCGGAAGATTTCATTGCAAAGTGCAAATGCGGTTCCATGAGAATTTCACTTGGAATTTCGCCCACTTTGCCAATTTCCTGACCAACTTTGACTTTGTCGCCTTTTTTGACTGAGACTTCTTTTTGCAAACCGCAATATACGGATGTAACGCCGGTATCGTGTTTAATTTCCACCGTTACGCCCATCAGCGGGTCGTCTTTGACATCTGCGACTTTTCCGTCGTTAACCGCTTTGACTGCAGTGTCCATGTCAGCTTTAATGTCAATGCCGTCGTGTGTACGCCATTCTTTCAGCGTTTCATTTTTTACGAGGTCACCGTTGCTGTATGCTCCAAAAATTTCACCTGACACCGGCATTACGTAGGAAGATGGTGGCAATTTTTGCAGCGCTGCGGCCTCGGCGGAGAGCGGTTTTGGTTTTTGTGAAGGCTCGGAGGATGACGCAGGCGCCGTAGATGAGGAGGATCGGCTGGATGACGGCTCCTTTACGCCGCTTTGCGCCTTTCCCGCTTCCTCCAAATCGGGGAAACCATAAGTCGGCTCCTCGGATGCTGCAGGCTGCTGCTCCATGATTTGATCGTTACTTTCGTCGATACGTGAAATGGTTTTGTCAACCGCAACCCAAGCTGCGGTACCGGCGCCGATGACACATACCGCTAATGCAACATAAAAGCCTCTGCCTGCCAGAAATTTACTGAATTTGTTTTTCGAATTATTAGAATCATTCATTTTGTGGTTACACCTCCAACGTTATTTTGGTCGCTTGAAGAATGGTTTATACGATGCCAAGAATTTCTTTTCTAGGAGATTTGCAGAATCTTTTCCATGAGCAAATTTACGGAAACGAAACAAGCTTCCTTATTTCTTTTTTAAAAATTCCCGTAAGCCTATTATCAACAGCATAAGCCCAAACAGTTTGGAAAGAATTTCGTTGCCTAATCGATTGCCCAGCCATACTCCGAGCAAGACGGAAGGCAGTCCCGCCGCAATACAAACAGCAGCGGTTTTCCAAGCAATCAGATGATTTCGGCTGTGCAGAAAAATGGATAGGGCAGCAATCGGAAGAAAAAACAACAAATTCATTCCCTGTGCTTCCAGTTGATTGTATCCGCCGTAAACGCGCAGATATAGGAGCAGAACCGCGCCGCCTCCCATGCCCAGCGACCCTAAAATGCCGCTTAACAGGGAAACAACCGCAATCCAAAGATAATTCACAGCAGCAGGCGTATCGCGGAATACAGCACGAGCACGCCAAAAATCCGGTGAAGCCAAACAGATTTTATTTTTGGCAGAATCTTTCCGCCAATCACTGCACCTGCCAGTCCCATCGGAAGAAAGGGCAGAGCACTTGCAAGCCGAATATGACCGATGGAAAGATAAAGCAGACTGCTTGCCAGTGAAAGCGGCAGGATGACCGCGATGGAAGTTGCGTGGGCACGTTCTGCGGGAAATCCCCAATGTCCCAGCATTGGCACAACAATCATTCCACCTCCCGCACCAAACAGTCCGTTGAGTATTCCGGCAATTGCTCCGGTTAAAATAAATTTCAGTTTTTCCATTTCATTCCCCCTTTGTTTGAACACAAAAAAAGAAGCTGTTTGGATTTAGCATTCCAAACAGCTTCTGTCTTTATTCGATGAATTCTTTCCCTATTTATTTAAAAATTGCAGAAATAAGAATTATTTGGTACCGAAGATACGGTCGCCCGCATCCCCAAGACCAGGTACAATGTATTTGTTTTCATCCAGGTGATCATCCAGCGCGCCGCAATAAATTTGAACGTCAGGATGTGCTTCGCTCAGCGCTTTCATCCCTTCTGGAGCCGCAATGATACACATAAATTTAATGTGATCCGAGCAGTTATGCTTTTTCAGCTGATCGATTGCGTCCACAGCAGAACCGCCGGTGGCAAGCATCGGGTCCAAAACGATAATGTCGCGTTCCTGAATATCTGCGGGCAGTTTGCAGTAGTATTCTACCGGCTCATGAGAAACGGGATCGCGGTACATTCCGATGTGGCCGATTTTTGCGGCAGGGACAAGCTCCAGCATACCGTCCACCATTCCGAGACCTGCGCGAAGAATCGGAACAAAAGCAACCTTGCGTCCAGAAATCACGCTCGATTTTGTAATACAGATAGGCGTTTCGATCTCCACCTCTTTGGTGGGCATATCGCGGGTCGCCTCATAGCACATCAGCATGGCGATCTCATTGATCAGTTCGCGGAATTCCTTTGAACCGGTGTTTTTATCACGCAAGAGTGTAATTTTGTGTTTGATCAGCGGGTGATCCATAATGAACGGTTTTGTAGACATAAAGATATCCCCTTATTAAATTAGATTTTCAGTGATTTTCCAGCGCAGTAATTTTGTCAATGCGGCGCTGATGACGTCCGCCCTCGAATTGTGTATGCAAAAATACATCTACGAGTTCGATTGCAAGCCCGGCTCCGACAACACGTCCACCCATGCAGAGCGCGTTGGCGTCGTTGTGAAGGCGGGTATATTTCGTGCTGAAATAGTCCGAGCAGCATGCGGCACGGATGCCTTTGACTTTGTTTGCCGCCATAGAAATGCCGATGCCGGTTCCGCAAAACAGCAGTGCCTTGTCGCACTCACCGGAAACGACGGCACGGCAGGCCGGATCAGCCATATCGGGATAGTCACAGGACTGACCGTCAAGGCTTCCAAAATCCTTATAAGCGATTTTCTTTTCGTCCAGCCAAGCTCTGACTTCTTCTTTCAGAGCATAGCCGCCGTGATCTGCAGCTAAAGCTATCATGAATTTACATCTCCTGTTTGTTTTTGTTTTGCAAGAAGCTCTCTCTGGGCTTGTGGCAGCCTCAAATAGGCAGGAACAAGCGCAGACGGCTCCACAGTATTTCCGCATTGAGCAATGGGCATGGCCGCAAGCGCAACCGAAGATGCGCGCACAAACTGCAGTGCAGGCGACGCAAGCCGAATGCCGGGAACACGTTCTTTCAAGCTATTATAACACAGTTTTGCCCCGTCTCCAACTAAAAAAACCGTTGAACCGACATTTTTTACCCATTCTTCAAATTCGGCAATCGGAATGGCGCAGTCTTTTTGCAGACGCGTCAAATTTTCGCCGTTCCAGCGAAATAAAGCGGCATAGACCTGCGAACAGCGCGCATCCAAAACAGGTGCGACCACGCAGTCCGTGCCGTATAAATTATAAGCGAGCGCTTCCAAAGTCGATATTCCCACGCAGGAGCGTTCCAAGGCGTGTGCCATGCCTTTTACAGCGGAAAGCCCGATGCGAAGCCCGGTAAACGAGCCGGGCCCGTCTGTCACTGCAAATACGTCCACGTCTTCCAACGGGATATGCGTTTGATCCAGCAGACCCTGCACCATTGGCATAATGGTCTGCGAATGCGTGAGCTTTACATTTGTAAAGCATTCACCCAAAACAATGTCATCTTCTACCAAAGCACAGCTTGCCGAAAGGGACGAGGTATCCATCGCAAGAATCTTCAAAACCGTTCATCCCCCTTAATCTTGATGTCGCGCGTATCATCATCGATACGCGATATTGTTAAATAAATGGTATGTTCCGGCAAAGCAGAATCAATATTTTCACTCCACTCGATGAGCAGGATGCCGTCTTGACCGAGATAGTCAAAAAAGCCGGTCGAGTATAGTTCATCAAAACTTGTCACACGGTACATATCAAAGTGAAAAAGCGGAATACTGCCTCTTGTATACTCATGTACGAGCGCAAAAGTAGGGCTGGAAACATTATCTTTCAGCCCCAAGCCGGATGCAAGACCGCGCGCAAATGCCGTTTTGCCCACACCCATCCCGCCGCGGCAGGCGATAATATCGCCTGCACGCAGATTTTTCGCGCACTGCGCGGCAAATTTTTCTGTATCCGCAGTAGAATGGCTGGTAAATTGAATCACGCTTTTACCTTCTTCTTTCGGTTAAAATAGACCCGATATGTGCCCGGCTCCATCCACATCGATGTGATTGGCCGCCGGTTCTTTTGGAAGTCCCGGCATGGTCATAATATTGCCGGTAAGCACGACAATAAATCCCGCACCGGCAGACAGCCGCACATCTTTGACATGAATCGTAAAGCCGGTTGGACGTCCAAGCTGTGCTGGGTCGTCCGAAAGGGAATATTGTGTTTTTGCAACGCAGATGGGAAGATCTGCTTTTCCGAGTTTTTCGATTTCAGCAATCATCTTATTTGCGGCGGGCGCATACTCGACATTTGCCGCACCGTAAATATCCGTTGTAATCCGCTCAATTTTTTCTTTGATCGGCAGAGCGGTATCATAGAGCAGGCGGAAGTTTGACGGTTCTTCACAAGCTTCAACAACTGCTTTTGCCAGCTGAACGCCGCCGTCTCCGCCTTTGGCAAATACTTCAGACAAGGCAAACCGACAGCCGGTTTTTGCGCAGAAATCGGACAAAACAGCAATTTCTTCTTCGCTGTCATTGCCGAATCGATTGATTGCGACAACTACAGGAACGCCGTATTTCTGCATATTTTCTACATGTGCCTGCAAGTTGACCAAACCTTTTTTAAGAGCGTCCACATTTGGCAGACCTACTTCGGATTTCGGAATGCCGCCGTTATATTTGAGCGCACGCATAGTCGCTACCAATACGATGGCAGAGGGCGCAATGCCCGCGTAGCGGCACTTGATGTCGAGGAACTTTTCAGCACCGAGGTCAGAGCCGAATCCGGCTTCTGTGATGGTATAATCTGCAAGTTTCAGCGCGAGCTTTGTCGCGCGAATCGAATTGCATCCATGTGCGATGTTGGCGAACGGTCCGCCGTGCATCAGTGCCGGAGTATTTTCCAGTGTCTGCACGAGATTTGGTTTTAAAGCATCTTTGAGCAGAGCCGCCATAGCACCCTGCGCCTGCAAGTCACGCGCATAAATCGGGGTGTTTTCAAACGAATATGCAACCAAAATGTCGCCCAAACGTTTTTTTAGATCGTCCAAGTCGGCGGCAAGGCAGAGAATCGCCATAACTTCGGAAGCAACGGTGATCATGAAATGGTCTTCACGCGGCATACCGTTGACTTTTCCGCCCAGTCCGACCACCACATTTCGCAGAGCGCGGTCATTCATGTCCAAACAGCGGTTAATCAAAATACGGCGCGGATCAATTTTAAGAACATTGCCCTGATGGATGTGGTTGTCTAAAACCGCACACAGCAGGTTGTTTGCGGCAGTGATGGCGTGCATATCACCGGTAAAATGCAGGTTGATATCTTCCATTGGAACCACCTGCGCGTAACCGCCTCCTGCGGCGCCGCCTTTGATGCCGAATACGGGGCCGAGCGATGGTTCACGCAGAGCGATAATGGCTTTTTTGCCGATTTTCGCCATTGCTTCACCTAAACCAACCGTAGTGGTTGTTTTGCCTTCTCCTGCCGGAGTCGGGTTGATTGCTGTCACTAAGATCAGCTTTCCATCCGGACGGCTGTCAAGACGGGAATAAACGGATTCCGAAAATTTGGCCTTATACCGTCCGTAAGGCTCCAATTCATCCGACAAAATTCCAAGCTGCTCTGCAATTTCACTGATAGGACGCAGGGCGGCAGACTGTGCAATTTCGATATCACTTTGCATGAATGACCCTCCAATTACTCACTAAACAAATTTTTGGTAGTATGTATATGAACTGACAACGCCAGACCAATGCTCATATAGGTCGACAGTACCGAAGTACCGCCGTTGGAAACAAGCGGCAGTGTAATTCCGATGACCGGCAAAAGAGACAGACACATTCCGATATTAATGATAGCCTGCACGGAAATCATTGCAAAAATACCAACACAAATCAGCCGGCCTTCCATATCCTGTGAATGCTGGGCACAAGATAACAGCCGGGTAGACAGCAAAATCAGCAGAACAATGACAGCTAAACATCCGACAAATCCCAAGGATTCCCCGATAAATGCAAAAATAAAATCGTTGTGCGCTTCCGGAACGGGAGTATGTGTATCGGCAAAAATGCCTTTGCCCCATATCTTTCCCGACCCAATCGCCAATTTCGCTTGATATTGCTGGTAATAGTCGCCCAGCTTGTCCTGCATTTCCGGTCGAAATAAAATGCGTATTCGCTGCTTTTGGTCTTCATTTAAAATAAAGAACCACGCGGCCGGTGTCAAAACCACCAAAGACCCAAATGCCCAAATGATATATTTCCAGCTGAGCCCGGCGGCAAATACCATGCAGATAAAAATCCCGGCAAACACGATTGCCGTTCCGTCGTCGCCCTGAAAATGAATCAAAAGAATAGGGACAGCACCGTGAGCGCAGACCGCCAATAAGTTCTGCGGCCGATTAAGCTGATCGTGAACGATGGAAAGGTGATAAGCCAAGATTAAAATAAAAGAGATTTTCAAAAATTCAGTCGGCTGAATCGTAAAACTGGTGCCGGGAACATACAACCAAGATTTGTCATTTTGACGCATTGCGGTTCCATGGCCGACAAAAAATGTGAGCAAAACTAACAGATAGGAAGCCGGCACATGCAGTTTCCAAAGCTTTGTCAACGTGTGATAATCGAATTTCGACAAAATAAGAGCGGCAATACAGCCCAAGCCTGTGGCGATCAACTGAACCAGCACTTTGCGGGGTCCAACTTTGCTGATCAGTTCAGAATGTGCAATTCCAGCCAGCATAATCAGCCCAACGCAGGATAACCCCAAGCAAAGTGTCCACAGCCAAAGGTCGGTTTGCCGCAAATAGACATAAATAGCGTGAAATAGTTTTTTCATATAGTACTCCCAAAAATGGATGGATAAAATTAGCAGAGCTGTCAAAATACACGGATGCAGACATTGACTATTATTATACCGAAAAAGCGGGAGACGTTCAAGAGAAATCCATGAACATCCCTGCTTATAACAAAAAATGTCTGCATCAGGCAGACATTTTTAAAGAAAATGCTTCGGCGGGAATTCCCGCCGAAGCATTGATTTCGTTCATATTCACGTTTGTGAACTAGATTAGTCGTTTTTGATTGCTGCCTGAGCTGCCGCAAGACGTGCAATCGGCACACGGAACGGTGAGCAGGAAACATAATCAAGACCGACTCTATGGCAGAATTCGACGGATGTCGGGTCGCCGCCGTGTTCGCCGCAGATGCCAAGATGGATATCCGGGCGGGTTTCACGGCCGAGTTTTGCCGCCATTTCAACCAGTTTGCCGACACCGTTCTGATCAAGGTGTGCAAATGGGTCGAATTCATAAATCTTGTTGTCGTAATAGTAGCCAAGGAACTTGCCGGCATCGTCGCGGCTGAATCCAAAGGTCATCTGAGTCAAGTCGTTGGTTCCGAAGCTGAAGAATTCTGCCTCTTGAGCAATTTCGTCAGCGGTCAGAGCGGCACGCGGAATTTCGATCATGGTACCTACTTCATAGGTCATATCGATTCCAGCTTCCTTGATGAGACGATCAGCGGTAGCAACAACCACGTCTTTGACAAATTTGAGCTCCTTGATTTCGCCAACCAGCGGGATCATGATCTGCGGAGCAATCTTGTACTGACCTTTCTTGGTCACATTGATTGCCGCATTGATGACCGCAGTGGTCTGCATTTCTGCAATTTCCGGATAGGACACAGCCAAACGGCATCCACGGTGACCCATCATCGGGTTGAATTCATGCAGACTGCTGATGACAGCTTTCAGGCGCTGAACGGTAATGCCCAGTTCTTTTGCAATTTCCTGAATGTCTTCTTCTTTGGTAGGCAGGAACTCATGCAGCGGCGGGTCGAGGAAACGAATAACCACCGGGCAGCCTTCCATTGCTTCATAAATTCCTTCGAAGTCGCTCTGCTGATACGGCAGAATCTTCGCCAGTGCTTTTTTGCGTTCATCCGTTGTTTCAGAAACGATCATTTCACGCATTGCTTTAATGCGGTCGCCCTCAAAGAACATGTGCTCGGTACGGCACAGGCCGATGCCTTCTGCACCAAAAGAGTGTCCCTGTTTGGCGTCACGCGGG
>CALLQM010000091.1 GCA_938014855.1 uncultured Clostridia bacterium
TGGCTTCTGAGAAAATTTTGAAGTTTGTAGAAGATATCAAAACCCTCACTGTCCTTGAGCTCAATGAGCTGGTTAAGGCAATCGAGGAAGAATTCGGCGTTTCTGCCGCTGCTCCGGTAGTGGTTGCTGGTGGTGCTGCTGCAGGCGGTGCTGCTGCTGAGGAAAAAACTGAGTTTGACGTAATCTTGACTAGCGCTGGCGCTTCCAAGATGGGCGTTATCAAGGCTGTTAAAGAAGCAACCGGTCTTGGCCTGAAAGACGCAAAGGGACTCGTTGACGAAGCTCCTAAGCCGATCAAAGAAGGCGTTTCTAAGGCTGAAGCTGAAGAACTCAAGAAGAAACTGGAAGATGCTGGCGCAACTGTCGAAGTTAAGTAAGTATCTGCTTATTAAAAGCCTGTCCGATTTATCGGACAGGCTTTTTTGTATGCAAAAATCCCCGGTTATACCGGGGATTTTTTAACGTTTTTATGCTTGGCTGTCCGGATGATCTTTTGACTGGTTATGTTTTGGCGGGATCATCGAATTCTGTTTGCGTACGACCATACGAGAAGAAATCTTATAAACCACCAATATGATTACAGCAAATACGATTCCCCAAAACAGAGCGACCGGCGCGGTTTCTACCACGAACAGGATGACACCTTGAACAGAATTTTTGACGTGTGTAATCGAACGGGAGAAACTTGTAGAAATTCGATCGGAGAAGTTTTTCGGCGTGCTGATGGGGTTGTTATATTCTCCCACTTCCTGCAAATATAAACCCAGGTAGGAATACGTTACTTGGCTGTCCATTCGCTTGATCGAGGCTGTGAGGGATTCGATTTGATATCTTACTTCGGAAAGTGCGGTTTCCAGCGAAATGACGTCTTCCAGCTTTTCTGCTTTGCTCAATAGTTCCAGTAAACGCTTTTCCTGCAGTTCTAAAACGTTGAGATGCGCTTCGGTATCAAAATATGTATCGGTAATGTCGTCGATGGAATCATTGCGTGAGACGATGTTGCAAAGTTCTCCGACAGAGGCGGTTACTTCATCCATTTTGTCGGCAGGAATGCGGGCGTTCAGCTGAGCGCTTCGGGTATAGTAGTCATTGTCTTCGTCTTCTAAACTGCGTCCGTTGGTGGTTTGGCTTTCAAGATAGCCTCCTGCGGACTCGACAACCTCTACCAGTTTGGATAGTGCGGAATCAAACTCTTTTGTTTCAAGGGAAAGATTGCTGTGTTTGACGATTTTACGTTCGGCTGGCACGTTGGGTTCAATCGATTTCGATTCGTCGTTCATCAAACCGCCATTCTCCTCGACAGCAGCCATATACTCTGCCTCATCGGCAGCTGCTGCATAGGACATTGGCTCTGCGCTTTCCACAATGGCTTCATCCGAACTGCTTGCACTACATCCGGTCAACAGCACGGTGAAGGCGGCAGTGCATGCGAGGATCCATTTTAAATTTGATTTATGGTTCATGATAGCCCTCCTTTTCTAGTTTGATGTCTTTTCAATATAAAAGTGTACAATAGTGTTCTATTTACTGCATATAAAAAATTCAGAAGAATCCAAACGGATTCTTCTGAAAATATTCTGAATTAGCGTCGATAGGGAGGACGTTTGCGGCGCATACGATAACGTCGGCGGTTTCGGTTGCGTACAATCATTAAAATGATATACAAGATTAATAGAACGATCAAAAACGTCAGTACAAATTTAAACACAAACGTACTGAGGAATGATTTAATGAGGTCGGCATAATAAAGAGCTGAACTGCGCTGGACGGACTCGGATGCCAAAAGATCTACACGTCCGACTTCCTCGCCGTTGAGCATAAGCTTGACATAACCGACCTTATCACCTCTTGTGATGGGTGCATCAATGTATTCCGGAACTTCTACAAGCTTTTGCAGGCTGTCCTGTGTGACTTCATTTGCGACCAGCGAGGCAAACTTGCTCCCCGCCAATAATTTGATATGATCTTCGTCCCAAGAAAGCCGAACCGGAACTTCCGCGACTTCATCGCCAACGTCCATCAAAGTTTTTACGGTAAAGTTTTCAAAAGCCCAGTTATAAAGGTTGCGCGTATCTACAAAAGCAAGGTTTTTTTCAAATCTTAAGCCATCTTCTCGTTCCTGCGGAGCCCCGACACAGACTGTCAAATAAGTATAACCATTGCGGGTGCAGGCGGAAATAAAGTTGCGGATACCGCCGCCTCCAACGTCGGAATCGGGCAGGGAACCGGTTTTGACGCCTTTAATGCCCTCGTAATAGTATTCACTGCCGACGAGATGCATGTAGTTGATCGATGTCCAAGTAACACCGTCCGGGTGCTTTTCGGTTGGCGGACATTTATAAGCGGTTGTGGTGACAAGTTCTTCAAAGATTGGATTTTCCATGGCATATTCTGTAATCAATGCCAAATCATAAGCAGTAGAGTAGTTGTTTTCATCATAAAGACCCGTAGAGTTGGTGAAATTTGTATTTTTTGCACCGATCTCTTTGGCTTTTTGATTCATCATGTCCATGAAAACACTGCTGTCGCCTTTTCCGACATAATCGGCGATCATCATCGCGGCTTCATTGGCGGACTGGAGCATCATGGCGTAAAGTAATTGATGAATGGTAAACGTTTCGCCCATTCGAATATCACCCAGCGACACCCCGCCAAGATTATACAGATAAGTTTGAATATCCGCATTGAGCGAGGTTGTTTCCTTGTCGATGTCTCCGACTTCCTCCAATGCAACAATGCAGGTCATTATCTTTGTCAGCGATGCCGGCCAAATTCGTTCCTGTGCATTTTTTTCGAATAACACCGAGCCGGAATCCAAATTTTTCATATAGACTGCGTGCGAATTGACATTGTCTTCGGTGGGTGCTTTGTCGGTTGATGCGGCACCGACAGCGGATGGTGCCGATGATTTAGAAGACGAGGAATCCTCCGATGAGGATGCTTCCGACGAGGAAGATGCTTGAGAAGACTCGGACGAACTCGCTGGCGCAGCCATGAGAGGGGAAGAAAGCGAGGAAACGAGTATTACAAGCGTCATGAAAAACGCAAATTTTTTCATATTAGAATCCTTTTCTCCGCTGCCGTTGCGGTAAAAGTCCCAATACTTGCGGCGAAATTTCGTATTAGGAATGAAAAAGACTGGAACGTGCGAAAATCTATTCAGAACACAAGAATATGAATTGCAGTACCAGGGAAAATGTGATAAAATGAGAGCCATACATTTAGTAGATTAGCCATATTTATACCTAGTATACCAAAAAAAGGCGTAAAAGAAAAGATAAAAATAAGGCGTTTTATGTTATAGGAGGGAAATCTATGTTGGATTATGCAGATCAGAATTTTGGTTTTGATACGCTCATGGTGCACGCAGGTACACAGCCTGACCCGGAAACTCATTCCGTAACCGTTCCAATGTATCAAACGACGGCGTATACCTTTGATAGCACACAGCATGCAAAAGAACTGTTCGAACTGAAAGAGCCGGGGAATATTTATACACGTCTATGCAATCCAACTGTGGATGCTCTCGAGCGCCGCGTTGCCGCTTTGGACGGCGGTGTGGCGGCATTGGCGATGTCGTCCGGTCATGCAGTCATGTTTAATGCATTTTTAAATCTTGCGCAAGCAGGCGATGAGATCGTTTCGTCTATCTGTATTTATGGCGGCGCAATTAATATGATGGGCGTGACACTCAAACGCATCGGTATTCACACAAAATTTGTCGACCCCGATGATCTGAAGGCTTGGGAAGATGCGATTACCGACCGCACAAGAGCGTTTTTTGTGGAAGGTATCGGCAATCCGAATGCAAATGTTGCGGACATCTCTGCGATTGCAGAAATTGCACATAAACACGGCATTCCCTTGATTGTGGATTCGACGTTTACGACGCCCTACCTGCTTAAACCAATCGAGTTCGGAGCAGACTATGTCGTGCATTCCGCGACAAAATTCCTTGGCGGACATGGTTCTTCCATGTGCGGAATGATCACGGATGCCGGAACATTTGATTTTAAAGGCAATCCGAGGTTCCCGCTTTATAATGAGCCGGACGTCAGCTACCACGGCGTGGTGTTTGCCGATATTCCCGGAAACGCGGGATTTATTACGCGTCTGCGTGCGATGATGCTGCGCGATCTCGGCGCCTGCTGTTCGCCGTTTAATGCATTTTTGGTGTTGCAGGGAATTGAAACCCTGTCTTTGCGTATGCAGCGTCATTCCGAGAATGCTCTTGCAGCTGCGAAATATTTGGATTCGCACCCGAACGTATCGTTTGTGCACTATCCCGGACTTGAAACGGATAAATATTACGAACGCGCACAAAAATACCTGCCCAAAGGAGCAGGCGGCGTCTTTACATTTGGTCTGAAAGGCGGACGGGAAGTCGGTGCAAGATTTATCGACTCTCTCAAATTAATCAGCCATGTTGCCAATGTGGGTGATGTGCGCTCTTTGGTCATTCATCCTGCAACAACGACACACAGCCAGCTTTCGGATGAACAACTCGTTGAAAGCGGCATTACACCCGAAACAATCCGACTCTCCATCGGAATTGAAAGTGTGGACGATTTGATTGCAGACCTGCGTCAGGCAATCGATTCTGCTGTTCGGTAAGGCTTTCTTTTGGGAAACAAGGCTTTTTCGTAATGGTTACGGCTTGCCGCTCAATTCCCGCCTGTAACGTTTGACAGCAGTCAAATTTAAAATTAGGAGCGAAACCTATGATTTATGTAACAGGGGATACGC
The DNA here is from genome assembly GCA_938014855.1 of uncultured Clostridia bacterium. Lineage (GTDB taxonomy): Bacteria > Bacillota > Clostridia > Oscillospirales > Ruminococcaceae > Anaerotruncus. Next base: position 4,747 of record CALLQM010000091.1, read on the forward strand.
ATGCTGATATCGAGCGGTTCAAGTCAAAGGCGTTCAAGCGGCTTAAAAAAAATGATACTTTGATTATCTGCGGTGATTTTGGGTTTCTATGGGACGGCTCCGCAAAAGAGAAAAAACTTCTGAAATGGCTGGGAAAGCGCCGATATCACGTACTGTTTTTGGAAGGAACCCACGATAATCTTGATTTGCTGGCGCAATACCCCGAAGAAGAATACTGCGGCGGAAAAGCGCGTCACATCAGCGGCCGATGCTATCATCTTTTGCGCGGGGAAATCTATGCCATCCAGTCTAAGACCCTATTTGTATTCGGCGGCGGAGAAAGTCAAGATATTGATGCACGTGAAGAAGGAAAAACTTGGTGGGTAAGCGAACTGCCGACCAAAGAAGAATTGGACTATGCGCGTCAGAATTTGGCCAAACATGACCATCAGGTCGATTGCATTCTCACGCATACGCCCTCATCCATTGTAAGTGGGTTTTTAAATATGGATGGCGTGTTTTCCAATCCGCTAGCAACCTTTTTGGATGAAGTTACAAACACGGTTCAGTTTGAGCATTGGTATTTCGGAAGCTGCCATCTCGATAAAGTGATTCCGCCGCGTTATCATGCGGTTTACCAGGAACTATCGAAACTATGTGAAAGCAAATGATTTCAATTTATGAAATACTAGAGAAAATGTACAAATGTTCTTGTTGAAAACAGAGATATAATTGGATAACGATTGACAAATATATCGATTTATCCTATTATGCATATGAGCATTTTGATGCAGCCTCTGGTATTGGGGAAGCGGCTAGAGGAAAAGACCTCTCCTGTTGCAGGAGAGGTCTTTTATTTTTGTTTCATCTTTTTTAGCCAATTTAGAATACGCTTACTCAACAACATACAACAAAGTCCAATGATACCGGAAATGCAAAAGACCAAAACAGCGGAGCCGTAATTCTCCTGCATGATTGCGTCGCTGGCAAATGTTAGCAAAGCACTGTGGGAATCCTTGCGAAAGTAGTGAGAATGAGAAATCTGCGAAGAGTCAGCGGTGTAAGCGCCGCAATGTAAGTCAGAATATCTTTGGGCATAGCGGGAATGAGGTAAAGGATAAATACAATTTGATTCAGACGATTATGGCTGTATAAAAAATGCAGCTTTTTTTGTTTTTTTAATGGGAAAACGCGGTCAATGAGCGGCTGACCATATGCTTTTACAGCTGCAAAAACCAACGTGCTCCCCGTCAGAATTCCTGCCATACACACCAGCAGACCACCAAATGCACCATAGGTGATTCCGGCGCAGATTTGAATTGGAAGCGCAGGAATGAGACCGGAAATAACCTGAAGGGTTTGGATAGCAAACAGCACCAAAATGCCCCAAACACCATAAGAATGGAGCTGTTTTTGAAACGCCGCCATATTTTCGGGCTTCATCAGCCGCTCAATTGCAGGAAAGTACTGCCATGTCAGATATCCGATTATGACGGCGATGGCAATAGCAATGCCAATTAAGAAAGAAAGATGCAGTTTTTTTCTTCCCGTCATCCCAAGAAACCTCCTCGGTTTTTGTTAGGATATCGTCCAAAACACAACAGCCATGACTGCGAAAGGCCGCTGTCATGGCTGTTAAACTTACAAAAATGGTTGCCTTGATGGGCTTATTTTGTAAAATAGTCCACAGCTGAGCCAAACAGATCTTGGAACTTATTGCCCTGCACATTCTGATAAAGATCTGCGGCATAACGCTCCGTATGACCCATCTTTCCAAATACCCGTCCGTCGGGGCTGGTGATTCCCTCAATCGCATCCATCGAATGGTTGGGATTAAAGCGGATATCAAGCGTCGGCGCTCCGCTTAGATCGACATACTGTGTTGCGATCTGTCCGTTTGCGGCAAGCTGTTCGATGAGTGCCTGTGGAGCGACAAATCGTCCCTCACCGTGTGAAACTGCGATTGTGTGGATATCGCCCGGCTTCATGTTCATCAGCCATGGGGATTTGTTGGAAGCAATCCTGGTGCGTACCAGCATGCTTTGGTGGCGTCCAATTGTATTATAGGTCAGTGTGGCACAATGTTCATCCATATCACGAATTTCGCCGTAAGGAACCAATCCCAGTTTAATCAGCGCTTGGAAACCGTTGCAGATTCCGCACATCAGCCCATCGCGGTTTTTCAGCAGTTCATGGACTGCATCGCGGATGCGGGGATTGCGCAAAAATGCGGTAATGAATTTACCCGAACCGTCCGGCTCGTCACCGCCGGAAAATCCGCCGGGAAGTGCGATGATTTGACTGTTCTGAATGCATTTAGCAAAAGCGGCTACGCTGGCCTCGATATCGGATGCCGTCAGGTTGTTTATCACAAAAATTTCCGGCTGTGCTCCTGCACGGCGGAACGCACGTGCGGTATCGTATTCGCAGTTGGTACCGGGGAAAACCGGAATCAAAACGCGGGGTTTTGCAATTTTTACGCCTGAAGTCAGTTTTGACGAACTGGTGTACGCATATACAGGGACGTCTTTCTTTTCGGATTTTATGAGGTATGGAAAGACATTTTGAAGTTTGCTTTCCCAAAGTTTCTGTACTTCTTCTAATGATATGGATTCAAAGCCGTATTTGATACCATAATTGGAAGAAACCGTTCCGATGCAGATTAGTCCTTCTATATCTTCGCTTGCCTCCAGCAGGAATCCGCCATAAATCGGGTCAAATAGAGCGGCATCATCGAAAGTTGCCGAAAATTCGAATCCCAAACGATTGCCGAGGCACATTTTGGTAACGCCTTCACAGACACCGCCATAGCCAAGTGTCCAAGCTGATACGATTTTTCCGGCTTTAATCAGCGATTCTACCAAACGGAACACGCTTTTGACGCTTTCAAAATCAGGGAGCTGATTCTCCAAAAAGCGTGGTGTAATCAAATAGACTTTATGACCTGCCTGCTTAAATTCCGTCGATACGATTCGGTCGGTATGAGCGACGGATACGGCAAACGAAACCAATGTGGGCGGGACATCCAGTTCTTCAAAACTTCCGCTCATGGAATCTTTTCCGCCAATCGAACCAATTCCCAGCGAAAGCTGAGCTTCCAATGCGCCAAGCAGGGCGGCCATTGGTTTTCCCCAGCGTTTGGGGTCGTTTTTTGTGCGTTCAAAGTATTCTTGGAACGTCAGCCAGCATTGCTCAATGCTTCCTCCTGCCGCAACCACTTTTGCGACCGATTCGATGACGGCATTCATTGCGCCGTGATAAGGACTGCATTTGGAAAGGTCGGGGTTAAAGCCCCATCCCATGAGAGATGCTGTTGTCGTTTCGCCGTTTAAAACGGGAATTTTTGCGGCCATTGCCTGCGAAGGCGAGAGCTGATGCCTGCCGCCGAATGGCATCAAAACCGTTCCTGCACCGATGGTGCTGTCGAACCGCTCCACAAGTCCTTTCTGCGAGCAGACGTTGAGCGAACCCATGACAGCCATCCATTTTTCCCGAAGGGATTGTTCGGGGTGGCTCGGTGTAAAGGGCTGGGGCTGTTCGATTTCAATATCGGTATGTTTGGGTGCGCCGTTTGAATTGAGGAAATCACGGGACAAGTCGACGATTCGGTTTGCGTTCCAATTCATGACAAGGCGTGGCGAAGCGGTAACTTGTGCAACTACGGTCGCTTCCAAGTTTTCCTGACGTGCATAGGTCATAAACTTGTCCGCATCTTGGGGAGCAACCACGACCGCCATGCGTTCCTGCGATTCAGAAATGGCAAGTTCGGTGCCGTCCAATCCGTTATATTTTTTCGGTACGGCGTCCAAATTGATTTCCAAGCCGTCCGCAAGTTCGCCGATCGCAACCGATACACCGCCTGCGCCGAAATCATTGCATCGTTTAATCAGGCGGGTGACATTGCCGCTGCGGAACAGGCGCTGAAGTTTGCGCTCAATCGGTGCATTTCCTTTTTGCACTTCCGCGCCGCAGGTTTCCAGCGATTCCAGTGTATGGGATTTGGAGGAGCCGGTGGCGCCGCCGCATCCGTCACGTCCGGTGCGTCCGCCAAGCAGAATTACGATATCGCCGGGTGCAGGACATTCACGCACCACATGGCTTGCGGGTGTGGCACCGACAACCGCTCCGATTTCCATGCGTTTTGCCGCATAACCGGGGTGATAGATTTCTGAGACATGGCCGGTCGCAAGACCGATTTGATTGCCGTAAGAACTGTAACCGGCGGCGGCGGTGGTTACGATTTTGCGCTGGGGCAGTTTGCCCTCCATGGTCTGCGAAAGCGGGACGGTGGGGTCTGCCGCTCCGGTGACACGCATCGCCTGATAAACGTAGCTGCGGCCGGAAAGCGGGTCGCGGATTGCACCGCCTAAACAGGTTGCCGCACCGCCGAACGGTTCAATTTCCGTCGGATGGTTATGCGTTTCATTTTTGAACATCAACAGCCAATCTTCGTCCTGACCGTCGACATCCACTGTAATTTTTACCGAACAGGCGTTGATTTCTTCGCTTTCGTCCAAAGCGGGAAGCATGCCTTCCGCTTTGAGCGCTTTTGCGCCGATGACCGCAAGATCCATCAGCGTCATGGGCTTTTCTCTGCCGGCATACAGGTTTGCACGCAGAGCAAGATATTTTTGATAGGTATCACGAATGTAAGGTGTCTCAATGTGAACATGATCGATATTGGTCAAAAAGGTAGTATGGCGGCAATGATCCGACCAGTAGGTATCAATCATGCGAATTTCCGTAATGGTGGGGTCGCGGTGCTCCTCGTCACGAAAATACTGCTGACAAAAAGCAATATCATCGGTGTCCATGGCAAGACCATACTGCTGTACGAATCTGCATAGACCATCTGAGTCCAGCTTGATGAAGCCGTCCAGCGTCTCTACAGTGGTCGGGATTTCATAGCGGGCATCTAGCGTTTCGGGCTTGTCCATGCCGGCAAGGCGTCTTTCCACGGGGTTGACAAGGTAGTGTTTGATCGTATCGAGCGTTTCGTCCGAGATGTCGCCGGTAAGCACAAAAATACGCGCTGTACGAACGGTCGGGCGTTCTTTGGCAGTAGAAAGCGAAATGCATTGTGCGCAGGAATCCGCGCGCTGGTCAAACTGACCGGGCAGATATTCCACCGCAAACACCTTGGCATCCGTTCCGAACTCAGGCAGTTCGTCGTAGGTAACGTCGACCTGAGGCTCCGAAAATATCGTGTGGCGGGCGTTTTCAAAATCCGACGGTTTGATGTGCTCAACATCGTAGCGGTTGATCACACGCACACCGGTTACACAGTTTAACATCAGGGCGGTATGCAGATCGCTGAGGACGCCGGAGGCTTCCACATTAAATTCCGGCTTTTTCTCCACATAAATACGATAAACGCTCAATCTAACGACCTCTTTCTCTATTAATTTGGTTTTGGTTTGAAACGTTCGTTGAGGCACGGATTTGTCAGATGACAGCACCTGTACAAAAGTCGGCATCCGCACCTGTGATCTTCACCTGCAAGAGTTTCCCGCGCAGATCTTCGTCTGAACGGACGTGAACAGGTGTATAATTTTCTGAGTACCCTTCATAAACGCCGTCTTTGACATGGCTTTCAAATAAAACGGACGCGGTTCTGCCGACCTGATGTTGCAAAAAGTCAGCGCGGGTACGGTCGGTCAGCGCGATCATGCGTGCACTGCGGCTGGATTTTTCAGCTTTGGTTACTTGATTCGGCAAAACAGCGGCACGCGTGCCGGGCCTTTGGGAATAAGCAAAAACATGCACCTTTGCAAATGCAATTTTTTCCGCAAAAGCAAGGGAATGGGAGAATTCTTCTTCATCTTCGCCCGGAAAGCCTACCATAATATCTGTTGTAATGGCACAGTTTTTAAAATGGCGGCGGAGGCTTTCAACGATTCGTGTATATTCGGCGGCGTCGTAATGGCGGTTCATCCGTTTCAGGGTTGCATCACAGCCGCTTTGCAGGGAAAGGTGGAACTGCGGGCACATCTGCGGAAACGATGCCATGCGTTCAATATCTTGATCGGTTAAAAGTTCCGGTTCAATCGACCCCAAGCGAACGCGCTCGATTCCTTTGGTGTTGCAGGCAAGTGCTATCGCGTCGATCAGCCGTTTGCCGAAATCTTTTCCGTAGCAGGAAAGGTTGATTCCGACCAAAACCACTTCCTGATAACCGGATTGAGCCAAATCGTTCAGCTCATCGGCAAGCTCGTCCAGCGGTTTGGAACGGACAGGACCGCGTGCGGTGGGGATAATGCAGTAAGAGCAGTAGCGCTCGCATCCGTCCTCGATTTTGACAAACGCGCGGGTGCGTTCTGCGAAACCGGAGGCAGACATTTTTTCAAACGATTCCCCGCGTTCGTGCGGCTGAATCTTGATGATTCGTTCCCCGGTGGCAAGACAGTGCGCAACCAGTTTCACAAGTTCGCCGCGTCCGCGGGCGCCCATAATGATATCGGCTTCCGGTAATTTTTCGGCGGCTTGTGGAAAAGCCTGCGGAAAACAGCCGGTCAGCGCCACTTTAGCGGCTGGGTTTTGAGATTTAAAATGCCGGAGCATTTGGCGTGTCTTTTTGTCGCCCGTTGCCGTGACCGTACAGGAATTGATGACATAGACGTCGGCAATTTCATCCGGCGCAACCACATCGTATCCGTCTGCGGCAAACAATTGAGACAAAATTTGGGTCTCATATTGGTTCACTTTACATCCTAGGGTATAGAAAGCAATTCTCATTGTACACTCCATCTAAATATGATTCAACAACCATGTTCATATTGCACAATCTGGCTGTGCTATTTTACAGATTCTACACATATTATAATGAATTTTAGCCACAATTACAATTAGCAGTTGACTTAAAGAATCTACGCTGTTATATTGTATTTGTAGTCAAAACATAAATAAGTAATATTTAGACATTGAGGAGGGCACTAAATTGAAATCTACTGTGATTAAGCTCGAAACGATTAATGATGTGAAAAACTTCGTAAATACCGTTTCAAAATATGACTTTGATGTAGATCTTGTTTCCGGAAGATATGCAGTGGATGCCAAATCGATCATGGGTATTTTTTCTCTTGACCTGGCGAAACCCATTAAAGTTGAAATCTATTCTGACAACTGCCAACAGTTCTTGGACGAAATCAAGGGCTTTATTCAGGAAGGCTAAACGGGATATAAGGCGCTGCCGAAAGGCTGCGCCTTTTTTATACCGATTTGCAGCTGATTTTGGCTGTTTGAGCCGACATGTTTTGTCCCGCCCGCGCATACACATGTACTATTCTAATGGGAGAGGTGTGCGTAATGGGGAAAAAGTTGGCGGCGGCTTTCGCTGCGGTGCTGGCACTATATACGATCGGCATGCCGGTTCTGGCGGAAGATACAGCGGATATGACTGCGTTGGAAACGGCGGCAAAAGTTGACGAAAGTTTTCCGGCCAAATCGGCTATTTTAATTGAACAGGAAACCGGCAAAGTCCTTTTTGAAAAAAACGCAGATGAACAGCTCCCTCCTGCGTCGATCACAAAGATCATGACCCTTTTGCTGACGATGGAAGCAATCGACAGCGGAAAGATTTCTTTGGAAGATATGGTGACCTGCTCTGCGCATGCAGAGTCAATGGGAGGCAGCCAAATCTGGTTTGAAGAGGGAGAACAGCTTTCTGTAG
>CALLQM010000092.1 GCA_938014855.1 uncultured Clostridia bacterium
ATCGCAGCTGGTAAACTGCACGTGCCGGTCCAGCACAAGCCGGTCGCCGAATTCCCGCTCGATTTCGATTTCCTGCCCCTGCTTATCATAAGCGATGATCATTTTATTAAAGTTCCAGTTTTCTGCCTGTTCGATCGGATAAAAGTTTTCCGAATGGATGTCAAACCGCCGTAAAAATTCTTCGAATGCCGGGGAGAGCGCCCGGTAGTAGCAGGCATCCGGCCCCTCCAACAGATAAGAAATGTTCTGCTTTTCGCATGCCTGCGTAAAAGAACGCACCAGCTCTAGATCCAGCTGTTCATTAAACAGAACGTTTCCGCCCATTTTTGCATAGGCGCCGTTATTGGTGATCCAGCCGTCAAACGCAAGATTCTTCGCTTTTTCCGGGATATAGCAAAGCGCGCGTCCGGTGCAAAGAATCGCTAAATATCCGCTTTTGCCCAGTTGTTCGATCGCCTCCTGTGTCCCGGCCGTCGGGGAAAGCACTCCCTGTTTTTTGTCCACCAGCGTACCGTCATAATCAAAAAATACTGCTCCATGCCACATGCATTGATCCATCCTTTATTTGTTTGGTATAAAACGAAATCTGTCTTTCTTAGTATAGCACGATTTTGCGGCGGCCACAAAGCAAGTTTCTCTAAAAAATCACCTGCTAAAAATTGACAAATTTCTCCTAGGCGGATATGATGAACCTAGCGCTGTCAAGGCATTCTGTCAACCGGAAGGGGAGAGGCATAAATGAAAATTCTTGTAACAGGCGGAGCCGGATTTATCGGAGGCAATTTCATCCATTATCTGCTGAAAATGCACCCGGAAGATTCCGTCATCTGTCTGGACGCGCTGACCTATGCCGGAAACCTAAAAACGCTAGAGGATATTAAGAAAAATCCGAACTTTACCTTTATAAAAGGGGACATCGCCGATTCCGAAACCGTCGAGGCGGTTTTTTTAGGGCACCGACCGGATATGGTCGTCAATTTTGCGGCGGAAAGCCATGTCGACCGCTCGATTTTGGATCCGCAGCTTTTTTTACGCACCAATATCGGGGGTACAGGTGTTTTGCTTGACACCTGCCGCAAATACCAAACTCCGCGGTTTCACCAGATTTCGACCGACGAGGTCTACGGCGATCTGCCGCTTGACCGGCCGGATCTACTCTTTTCCGAAACTTCGCCGCTGCACGCTTCCAGCCCGTATTCCGCGTCCAAAGCATCCGCCGATCTGCTCGTGCTGGCGTATCACCGCACCTATGGTCTGCCGGTGACCATCTCCCGCAGTTCCAATAATTACGGGCCTTATCAGCATATCGAAAAGCTGATTCCAAAAGTGATCCAGCGCGCGCTTTGTGAGGAGAGCATCCCGGTGTATGGTTCGGGGGAACATATCCGCGACTGGGTGCATGTGACCGATCACTGCGCCGCCATCGATCGGATTTTGCGAAACGGGAAAGTGGGGGAAATCTACCATGTCGGCGGGCGTCAGGAGCTAAACAATCTGCAGGTTGTCAAAACGATTCTGCGGGTGCTGGGCAAACCGGAACGTCTCATCCGTTTTTCCAAAGACCGGCCCGGCCACGATCTGCGGTACGCGCTCGCGATCACCAAAATCCAAAACGAACTCGGCTGGAGCCCATCCGTTTCGTTTGATGATGGGATTCGGGAAACGGTGCAGTGGTACCGCGACAACCAAACTTGGTGGAAATCCCCTTAAAATATCGGAATCATTAGTTTCGTTAAATGAAAGTTTAGCGCAATTAAGAGCAGGGGTGCGGACGAATAGAGTTTCTAATAGAACAACTAATCTATTCGTTAATAGTGATTTTTCATACACGATCGCATCCTTTATCCACAATCGACTGGCTTTTTCTTGTTAATTTTTGTCTATTGTGATAAAATGGAAAGAAAAAAACGATAGGAGACGCACATTATGGAGCTATCTTTTTTGGGTGCGACCCACGAGGTTACCGGAAGCTGCCATTACCTGGAAGCCTGCGGAAAGAAAATTCTGATCGACTGCGGCATGCAGCAGGGTCCCGATGAATACGAGCATCAGGAGCTGCCGGTTGCGCCGGGGATCATTGATTATGTCCTGCTCACCCACGCCCACATCGACCACTCCGGACGGCTTCCGCTTCTTGCAAAGCTGGGGTTCCGCGGGCAGGTTTTCGCGACTGACGCTACCTGCGATCTATGTTCCATTATGCTACGCGACAGCGCGCACATCCAGGAATTTGAAGCGGAATGGCGCAACCGCAAAGGAAAACGAGCGGGTCGCGAGGAGATCGAACCGCTTTACGTCATGGCAGACGCAGAACAGGTCATTGATCAGCTCGTCCCTTGTCGTTATAATGATAGTATCGAAATCTGCGAAGGAATTCGCGTTCGCTTTATCGATGTCGGGCATCTGCTCGGCTCAGCCAGCATTGAAGTTTGGGTGGAGGAAAACGGAGTTTCCCGCAAGATCGTCTTTTCCGGCGACATCGGAAACCTCAAGCAGCCGCTTATTAAAGACCCCTCTTACATCAGCGAAGCAGATTATATCGTCATGGAATCCACCTACGGCGGGCGGTTTCACCAGCGTCCGCCCGATTATTGCTCGTCCCTTGCCGACATCATCCAGCGTACATTCGACCGCGGCGGCAATGTTGTAATTCCGTCTTTTGCCGTTGGGCGCACACAGGAAATGCTGTATTTTCTGCGGGAAATCAAGGCGCGCAGACTGGTAAAAGGGCACGACCATTTTCCGGTCTATGTCGACAGCCCGCTTGCCAATGAGGCCACCACGATTTTTAATAAAAACCGCATTGATTGCTTTGATGAGGAAGCCATGGAGCTGGTTCAGCAGGGCATCAACCCGATCTGGTTCCCCGATTTAAACATCTCGGTCACCAGCGACGACTCCAAAGCGATCAACTTTAACGATGCGCCAAAGGTGATCATTTCGGCATCCGGCATGTGCGAAGCCGGCCGCATCAAGCACCATCTCGAGCATAATTTGTGGCGGGAAGAATCCACCGTCGTGTTTGTCGGCTAGCAGGCGGAAGGCACGACCGGACGCGTCCTGCTG
>CALLQM010000093.1 GCA_938014855.1 uncultured Clostridia bacterium
CCAAAACAGCGGTATTGTCCTCGACCTGCTCATCGAATTTCTCATGAATCTTGTCCACAATTGGAGCCAAGCGCTCGTCACGAACCAATTTATTATCGGTGTCCAATGCAGCTTTAACGTCCTCAGCAGCAAATTCTTCCACTGCATTAAACAATTCCTGCGGAACTTCCATCGATTCAAAGGTAAATTTCGGTTTGCCGATCTGTGCCTGGATATCTTTAATGAAGCGAACCATTTTTTTGATTTCCTGATGACCTTTGATGATGGCATCCAGCATCACTTCGTTGGACACTTCATTCGCGCCCGCTTCGATCATGCAGATAACGTCCTCATTGGCGGCAACCGTCAAATTCAGATCGCTCTTTTCGCGCTGCTGCGCATCTGGGCAGACAACGATTTCACCGTCAACCAAGCCGACATTAACCCCGGCAATCGGTCCGTTCCAAGGAATATCGGAAATGGACAGAGCAAGCGAAGTACCGATCATGCCTGCGATTTCCGGCAGGCAGTCCGGATCCACAGAAAGCACCGTCATAACGACCGAGCAGTCGTTGCGCATATCTTTCGGGAACAGCGGGCGGATCGGACGGTCAACCAAGCGGGAGCTGAGAATTGCTTTCTCGGAAGGACGAGACTCACGTTTGATAAACGATCCCGGAATTTTACCCACGGAATAGAGTTTTTCTTCAAAATCCACCGAAAGCGGGAAAAAGTCAATCCCTTCGCGGGGAGATTTGGATGCGGTGACATTGACCATTACGACGGTCTCACCGTAGCGTACTAAGACGGAAGCATTCGAGAGACAGCACATTTTTCCGGTTTCAAAAGAAATTTTCTTGCCGGCTAATTCTGTTTCAAATACTTTATAATTTTCGAACATGGCAGTTCCTCCGTTTCAAATTTTATATTCATACGGAGCTGCGTACTTTTTAGCAAGTATTTCAACGTTCAAATCAATGTTTGAGCGCTCAAGTAACTGCTAAAAGTTCGATGCACAGCCCCGCATAACAACGAAAAATCGCATTGAAAGGCAGGCGGATTATCCGCCTGCCTTTCCAGTGAATTCTTACTTACGCAGACCCAATTTGGCAATCAGCGCACGATAGCGTTCAACATCTTTCTTGGCAAGGTAATTCAGCATATTTCTTCTTTTACCGACCATTTTCAACAAACCGCGGCGGCTGTGATGATCTTTTGCATGGATTTTCACATGCTCAGTCAGGTCATTGATCCGTTTGGACAGAATTGCAATCTGTACCTCAGGAGAACCGGTATCGTTGTCGTGCTGTTTGTTGGATTGGATAATCTCGTTTTTTTCTTCTTTACGTAGCATGATTATTCACCTCATAATAGATTTCGTCCTCAATCTCAGGGACAGGCGGGTGAACATTCCTGTGTTTAACAGGCGTGTATCCCTGTCTCCGGGAAAAGGCCGCTCAGCTGTTGATTATAACATAGTATGAGCAGATTGTAAAGCACCTATACGTCCATTCTTCGCAGTATCGGAAAGATACCTGCGGCTATAAGAAAAAGCGTCGCCGCTGTCTTTTTTAATCTGTTCCCGCAGCGCCTGTACAGAAGGAAACGTTTTTTCCGGCCGTATAAATTTGAGCAGTCCCACTTCCACATTTTTTCCGTATAGATCGCGCGAAAAGCCCGCAATACTCGTTTCGGAAACGACTTGCTGAGCCGCGGAATCGACCGTCGGACGAACACCGATATTTGTAACAGACGGATAAAGCTGACCATCCACACGAGCAAAGGATGCATACACCCCGCGGCGCAAATGAATGAATCCGTTCGGCATCGCCTGGTTGATCGTCGGAAAGTCCAGTTTTCGTCCCAGTTGTCTGCCGGGTATCACCGTAAAATCATAAGAAAACGGGCGGCCGAGCAAAACCGCGGCCTGCTCCATTTTTCCATCTGCCAGCAAGGTTCGAATTCGGGTAGAGCTGACGCGCTCATCCTGATAAGTAACGGGAGGAATGATGTCAAGCTCAATGCCGCGTTCTTTGCAAAGCGCAGAAAGCTCTTTTACGCCTGCCGATGCGCGGTAACCAAAATGAAAATCACTTCCACAGCAGACAAGCGCCGCATTCATCCGTTTTACCACAATTTCATCGACGAATTCCGTCGGGGACATATTTTGAAATTCGCTGAAATCCGGCTCCAATACCAAATGAACGCCCCACTGCTCCAAAAGCGCACGCTTTTGCCGTTCGGTAATAATGCCGCTGTCCTGCCGTTTCGCTTTCGGATGGCCTCCTTTAATTGTAAATGTAAATACACAAGGACACAACCCATTTTCCGCTTTCGAAACCGCTTGGGTAATGACCGCCGCATGCCCCATATGAAGTCCGTCGAAATAGCCGAGTGCCACCGCGCTTTTCCCACAGGGCAGTGCGCCCTCTAAAGATGTATAAACCCGAATGGGCATCAGTTCATACCTCCAGTGTGAACAGTTTTGTCATTTTAAAATCTCCGTCAATCAAGGCGGCGGTTCCAAGAAAGATTCCTTTATCCGAATAAACCGAAAACCGCTGAGCACCCTGTGCCCCATTTACGCGTGACGCATCCAGCGTGACACCATTGAGAAACAACGTGGTCTGCCTTTCGGTAAGACAAATTTTAGCAAGCGACTGAAACGCAGATTCCACCGGAACCCCCGCCTCAAACAATCGATCTTCCTGTGCAAACTTCTGCGCCTGCTCCAGCGTAATGCACTGCTCGAGTGTAAAGCCCGCGGCCATCGTTCTGCGCAATGCAGTGAGGGTCGCACCACATCCCAACGCCTTGCCAATATCCGCGACCAATGTACGGATATAGGTGCCTTTTGAGCAGAACGCATCAATGGTATAGGTGTTCGATGATTCGTCACAATCTAAAAAATCGATGCTGTAAACGGTAATGTTTCTGGCTGGCCGCTCCACTTCAATGCCCTTTCGTGCCAAATCGCAAAGCTTTTTCCCATTCACTTTTACCGCAGAATACATGGGCGGCGTCTGCAAAATTTCTCCTACAAAGGCTTTTGCAGCATCTTTCACCTGCTCAGCCGTGGCATGCACCGAATAATCCTCAAGAATCGTACCTGTGATATCCTGCGTGTCGGTTGATATGCCTAGCCGAAAAGAAGCCGTATACCGTTTATCCTGCATCGGCAAAATATCACAAGCCTTGGTGGCTCGTCCAAAAAATAAGGGCAGAACGCCGGTTGCCATTGGGTCAAGCGTACCCGCATGCCCAATGCGCCGCATTCGCGTAATGCCTCTCATTTTTGCCACCACGCAAAACGCTGTAAAATCGGCTGGTTTATCGCCGCCTCAGAATCCGGTGACGTCAATACATAGAATTCCGGTGAAATCGGACAAATAAAACACGCCTTTCCTATGGCTTACGCCAACCGTTTTCGGATTCTTCTGCAAGCCAAGGCGCCAGTGCATCCATTAATTTCGCCTTGATTTCCTCAAGAGAGCCTTTCATCATACAGCCGGCGGCTCGCTGATGCCCGCCTCCTCCAAACAAACTGCAAACTTGTGAAGCGTCGACTTTTTCGTTGCTCCGGACAGAAATACGGTAGAACCGATCGCCTTTTTCCCGCAGTGTCGCCGACACCTCGACTCCCTCTATTGTACGAGGAATCGCCGAGATGCCTTCCAAGTCGTCCTCTGGAACTCCTGTTTTTTGCACGTTTTCCTGGGAAATGACAATTATCGCAAAGCGGTTGTCGTAATGATATTCCAACGTTTCCATAACAAGCCGTTCCAGTTCCATGCGCGCCGCGGAACGGGTCTCGAACATGCGCTTATTTACCATAAAATGGTCGACTCCTGCCTCAATCATCTGCGCAGCCAGCCGGTGGGTATTCGCGGTCACATTGGAATACCGAAAACATCCGGTATCTGTCGTCAAACCGGTATAAATACAAGTCGCAATCTGGCGGTTGATCGTAACACCAAGTTCTGTCAAAACAGCATAAATTTCTTCCGCGGTTGCCGCAGCTTCGGTATTTAGCAGAAGATACGAAGCATAGTGGGAGTTGGATGAATGATGATCGATACAGAGGTCGATACGATCTTTCCAACACGCCGTACGCGGCCCCAAAAGCTGGGTATCCGCAATGTCGACCGCTAAAACAAATTCCGGGTCAAACTGAGGCTGTTTTGCTTCGTCAAACTTTTCAGGATATAAAAAATTGTAACGCGGTCCAAAACCGTCCGAACATTCAATCCTTACCGTTTTTCCCAACTGCTGTAATGCGTCCAGCATTGCAAAGCCACATCCAAACGTGTCACCGTCGGGTTTCATATGGCATAAAATCAAGATATTGTCTGCGGCAGACAGCATCTCTGCCGCCTGTTTTGTCGTGATCTCTGTGCATTTCATCGTATCACCCTTTCCGTCCGGATGTTTTCATCCACTTTTAATGTCCTATTTTCACATTCTGTCGAATAATCATCTGTATTTATACTATTTGTAATAATTTGTCATTATTTTAAATCTTCCAGCATGCGTGCAATATCTGCACTGTGTTCAATGGAATCATCCGCAATAAAATGAAATTCCGGCAGTTTGCGCAGTTTCATGCGGGAATTAAGCTCCCGTTTGATATAACCGGATGCACTGGTCAAACCCTTTACAGCGTTTTGCGCCGCTTCCAATCCATCCATCGAGCTGATAAAAACCTTACAATGCGACATATCGCGCGTAAGATCCATCTTTACAACGCTGATCAGTCCGGAAATGCGCGGATCTTTTAAAGAACGCATGATATCCGTCAGTTCCCGCTTAATATCTTCCTCGGTACGTGATGCTCTGTACGAAGCCATGTCCGTTCCTCCTTTATTTTAGAAAAGTAAAGGGCAGGCAATGCCCGCCCTTAATTGATTATTCCCGATATTCTTCGATTTCATAAGCTTCAAAGACATCGCCTTGTTTAATATCATTGAATTTTACAAGACTCATGCCGCATTCAAATCCTTTTGCGACATCTTTGACGTCATCTTTAAAGCGCTTGAGGCTGTCAAGTTTATCGTCTGCAATGATGATGCCGTCACGCACAATGCGGATTTCGGCATTGCGGGTAATTTTTCCATCCAAAACATAGCATCCGGCAACGACGCCCACTCCGGAGATCTTATAGACCTCACGCACTTCTGCACGACCAAGATCAACCTCACGCGTTTTCGGTGCGAGCATGCCTTTCATTGCGGTCTGCACATCGTTGATTGCATCATAGATGATTCGATATAGACGAACTTCTATGCCGTCGCGGTCTGCATTTTCTTTTGCAACCGGGTCAGGACGCACATTAAATCCGACGATGATCGCATTGGACGCATCGGCAAGCATAACGTCACTTTCCGAAACCGCGCCGACCGCTCCATGGATTACTTTGACTCGCACTTCATCATTGGAGAGCTTTTCAAGCGACTGTTTTACAGCCTCCACAGAGCCCTGAACGTCTGCTTTTACAATGACAGGCAGTTCTTTGATGTCACCTTGTGAAATATGGCTGAACAGATTGTCAAGCGTTACTTTTTCATAAGCACTGAACTGTTCCTGTTTATTTTCAAATTTACGTTTATCGACCAGTTCCTTCGCCAAGCGTTCATCCGCAACTGCATTGAAGATGTCTCCTGCTTCCGGAACACTGTCCAGCCCAGTAATTTCCACAGGCGTGGACGGTCCGGCTACGTCTACTTTTTGACCTTTATCGTTCAGCATAACACGAACATGACCAACCGAAGTTCCGGCAATTACAATATCGCTGGAATGCAACGTACCGCTCTGCACCAAAATGGTGGCAATCGGTCCACGACCCTTGTCAAGCTTGGCTTCAATGACTGTACCTTTCGCCAGCTTATCGGGGTTTGCTTTCAGTTCACTGGTATCCGCAACCAATTGGATCATTTCCAAGAGGTCATCGATGCCCTCTTTGGTTTTTGCCGAAACAGGAATACATGGGATATCGCCGCCCCATTCTTCCGGTACCAGCTCGTATTCGGTCAGTTCCTGCATAACCTTATCTTTATTCGCATGCGGTTTATCCATCTTGTTAACCGCCACAATGATCGAAACCCCTGCGGCTTTCGCATGGTTAATTGCCTCTACGGTCTGCGGCATGATGCCGTCATCCGCCGCTACAACAATGACCGCAATATCGGTCACTTGCGCGCCGCGCGCACGCATGGAAGTAAATGCAGCATGTCCCGGAGTGTCAAGGAATGTAACAGGGCGTTCATTTACAAGCACCTGATAAGCACCGATATGCTGTGTGATTCCGCCGGCTTCACCTTGGGTCACATTGCTTGCACGGATTGCATCCAAGATCGAAGTTTTACCATGGTCAACATGCCCCATGACAACTACGATCGGGGGACGTTCCGACAGGTCTTCTTCGTTATCGTGTTCCTCTTCAAACAGGCGGTCTTCAATCGTTACAACAACTTCTTTTTCGACTTTTGCACCGATTTCCATTGAAACCATGGATGCAGTATCAAAGTCGATGACTTCATTGACCGTAGCCATAACGCCCAGCTTCATCAAACGCTTGATAATCTCGGAGGATGTAACGTGCAGACGCGCCGCCAAATCACCCACAGAAATTTCTTCCGGCAAAGTGATTTGCAGATTTTTACGGCGCTGACGTTCCAGCTCCAATCTGCGCATTTTGGCTTCCTCTTTCTCTTTACGAGACATAATCGGCTTACCGCCGCGGCGGCGTGCGCTTCTCTGATTCAGCTTTTGTTTTTTCGCTACGACGTCTTTATTGCCGAGTTTCTTTTGGGCAAGTTTATCGTATTTTTCATTGTATTTTTCCATTTCTACTTGTGTAGATCCGGCGCGCATATCCACCATTTTTACGGAATGAACAGGACGCGGCTTGGTGCCCTGCTGTGCCGCCTGCTGAGGATTCTGCTGAGGATTTTGTTGTGCGCGATTTTGTTGGGGACGATTCTGTTGAGGGCGATTCTGCTGGGGACGGTTTTGCTGTGAATTATTTTGCGGAGCGCGATTATTATTATTTGAACGGTTCTGTTGAGGGCGATTCTGCTGGGTAGAATGCTGACCCTTTTTCTGCTCGTTTTGCTGAGCAGGACGGGATTGCTCTTTAGCGGAAGCTTTTGCTGCCTCTTTTTTCGCTTTACCGGAAGCAAAATACTCATCAAAATTCTTGACCTGAGTCTCATTGGTGTAGTGGTTCAGAATCACACTCACCTCCTCTTCGTTCAAAGCGGTCATACTCTTGCGCTCACCTTCATAATTTTTAGAAAGTAAATCCACAACTTCTTTGGTTGGTACATTCAGATCTTTTGCTACCTCATGCACCCTATATTTTTCAATCATCATATTCCTAAATTCCTCCTCTTGTCCGTTTGTCTGCAGCTATTGCGCAGAACAACCACAGACTGCGCCGCGGCTGTATTCTATCATCACTGCGGATACTAACCCGCGGGCGGGACAAGCCCCCCAATCATTTCAGCGAATCCCTTGTCGCAAACGGCAAGGATGCCATATTTTTTGCCAGTAACCACAGAAAGATTTTCCATTGTATAAGGAACAGATTTAATCGGCAGACTGCTTTTGGTACAAATAAACTCTATCTGACGCTTAGATCGATCTGCAATATCCGACGCTGTAAGCACCAGATTTGCTTTTCCCTTCTCAATCTGTTCCTTTACCACATCTGTACCCATTTTTAGTTTGCCCGCTTTTCGGCATAAGGAAATCGCATTGATTAGTTTATCCATTTTCCGAATCCCTCATTTCCGCTTCCAGACGGTCGTATACTTCGTCCGGAATTTTGCAGGCGAGTGCACGCTCGAATCGGCGCGCTTTCCGCGCCTTTTTCAGGCACTCCAAACTGGGACAGACGTAAGCTCCTCTTCCGGATTTTTTTCCGGTCAGATCAAGCAAAATATCACCTTCCGGTGTGCGCACAACACGCACCAGCTCCTTTTTCAGTTTATGCTCGGAGCATCCGGAGCACATACGCACCGGTAACTTTTTTTGAGCCATGGAAAACCTCCTTAGGTGGGTTCTTATTCTTCGCCGTAAAAGCCGGATTCAGGCTTAATATCAATCTTCCATCCGGTCAGCTTAGCGGCAAGACGAGCATTTTGCCCTTTGTTGCCTATTGCAAGGGAAAGCTGATGATCCGGAACCGTCACACGGCAGCTTTTTTCTTTCTCCGGATCCGCTTCCACTTTTAATACAGTTGCGGGAGAAAGTGCGGCCGCAATAAATTCATCCGGATCGTTGGAATACTTGACCACATCGATCTTTTCGCCGCCCAATTCGTCCACAATTACGGATACACGCTGACCTTTCGGTCCAATGCAGGCTCCAACAGGATCCACATTTTCGTCATTGCTCCAAACGGCGATCTTCGTTCGGGAACCAGCTTCACGCGAAATGGATTTG
The DNA here is from genome assembly GCA_938014855.1 of uncultured Clostridia bacterium. Lineage (GTDB taxonomy): Bacteria > Bacillota > Clostridia > Oscillospirales > Ruminococcaceae > Anaerotruncus. The sequence continues at coordinate 8,425 of CALLQM010000093.1, forward strand.
ATCTCAATTGTACCATCAAAAATTTCCGGCACTTCCATCTCAAACAAGCGTTTGACCAATCCGGGATGGGTGCGGGATATCATAATACGCGGACCTTTTTCTCCATTGACCACATCGACAACATACACTTTAATACGTGCATTATCCTGAAGTACTTCACCGGGCACTTGCTCACTTTTCGGCAGAATTGCTTCCGATTTTCCAATTTCCAGCGTAACATTTCCCTTTCTGGGATCTGTTTTAATGACCGTAGCCGATACAATATCATGCTGACGGCTGGAATATTCCGCAAAAAGCTGACCGCGTTCCACCTCACGAATCCCCTGACGGATGACGTGTTTGGCGGTCTGTGCAGCGATGCGTCCAAATTGTTTTGTATCCAGCGGCACCTCGACCATATCTCCAAGTGTAGCGGAGCTGTCGTATTTTTTTGCTTCTTCCGGCAGAATCTCCTGTGCAGGATCAAAAATCTCTTCCACCACTTCTTTGCGCATTGCGACATAAAAATGTCTGGTTGCAGGGTCGATTTCTACCAAGCTGTCATCTGAAGCGCCCATATCGCGGCGGATCGCATTGCCGATTGCCGTAGCGATTTTTTCCGCCAGCAATGCAGCTGAAATCCCTTTTTCTTTTTCCAAAAGCGATAGCGCTTCAAAAAACTCATTGTTGTCTTTTTCCTTTGAAGAGGTGCCTTTTCTCCTGGTAGCCATTTTTCGGATTCCTCCAGTTATTCTATAATAATAAAGCTGCGGTTAAAAATCCACAGATAGTCGAATATATGCTGCTTCGTCAAGAGTAACCTCCATTTGGGATTCTTCATCCAATTGGAGGACTGCGATCCGTGTTTCGGGGTCAAATCCGGCAAGCTGTCCGCAAAAATCGCGCTGTCCGTCGACAGGCCGAATCAGCCGGACTAATACATTACTTCCCATATATTTATCAAAATGCCAGTCTTTGGTCAGTTTGCGTTCGATTCCGGGAGAGCCAACCTCAAGGCAGTAACTTTGATTAATTGGGTCCGCCTCATCCAAAAGCGTGCTCATCGTACGAGAAAACGTTTCGCATTCCTCGATCGTCACGCCGCCATCGGCGTCCTTATCAATAAAATAGCGCAGATACCAACCCGCACCTTCTTTTTCAAAAACAGTATCCCAAATGTAAACGCCCAATTCCTGTGCAACAGGAGCTGCAAGCTCTTCACAAACAGCGGCGGTATTCTTCCTGCCTTTTGGCTGGGTCAAGAAAATCCCTCCATACATAAACGAAAGAGTGAGGTCAACCTCACTCTTTCACCTTCGTTTCTATTCTTACCTTACTAATTTTATCATAGTCTTTTGTAAAATGCAAGCGAATTATACGCGTTTTAAGGGGTGGCTGACGTGAATTTTCGATCTTTGGGATTGTTGTTTCCATATTCTAACATCTATATGGAAACTCAGTATATTTTATACCTTTTTTGAATGATCATCCATTCGAATCTGTTTGCGTTTGATCTTTCCACTGATTGTCTTGGGAAGTTCGTCCACAAACTCTACAATACGCGGATACTTATAAGGAGCCGTTTCCTTTTTCACATGGTTCTGCAGTTCTTTTTTTAGAGCATCCGATGCCGAATATCCTTTTGCCAGCACCACCGTTGCTTTGACCACTTGTCCGCGAATCGGGTCGGGCGCCGCCGTAACGGCACACTCAAGCACAGACGGATGCGTCATCAGCGCTGATTCCACTTCGAACGGTCCAATCCGGTAGCCGGAACACTTAATGACATCGTCATTGCGTCCCACAAACCAAATATAACCATCACTGTCTCTCCATGCAGTATCCCCAGTTGAATACATATTATCAAAAAATGCGGCTTCATTGGCAGTTTTGTCGTGATAATATTCTACCAGCAGTCCTGCCGGACGCAGTTTGTCGAGATTTTTTACCACAACTGTCCCAACAATTCCGTCTTCACAGCTGTTGCCGTTTTCATCCACGATATCCAAATCATAAAGCGGCGAAAATTTTCCGGTGGAACCCGGCTTGATTGGAAACCAAGGGAAATTGGCAATGATAACAGTGGTTTCCGACTGCCCGAACCCTTCGGTCAATTCCAGCCCGGTTGCGGCTTTAAATTTATGAAACACTTCCGGATTCAGCGGTTCGCCCGCTATCGTGCATTTTTTTAAACAAGACAAATCGTATTTCGATAAATCTTCTTTAATAAGGAAACGGTAAACCGTAGGCGGTGCACAAAACGTTGTCGGACGCAGATGCTCAATTGCGTTCAGCATATGGTGCGGATCAAATTTTCCGTCAACATCGTATGCCACGATGACAGCCCCGCAAATCCACTGACCGTAAATCTTGCCCCATCCGAACTTTGCCCAGCCCGAATCCGCAGAAACAAAATGCAGGCCGCCGTCCTTTACCTGGTGCCAATAGTTTGCTGTGGTAATGTGTCCCAGCGGATAGCAGTAATTATGTACGATCAGCTTGGGCATTCCGGTCGTGCCGGATGTAAAGTATCCGAGCATCAAGTCATTGTTGGTTGTTGCCTGTGTTCCCTGCGGACGCGGGAACGTTTTGGGAAATGCGGTCACTTCTTTGCGGAAGTCCCGGCAGTCTTTCGGAACATCACTGCCTACTACCAACACATGTTCCAGTCCGTTGCAGTTCGGACGCACCTGTTCAATATTTGCCAGCAGTTCCGCATCATCCACGCAGGTGATTGCTTTTACATTCGCCTTATTGCAGCGATACTCGATATCATGCGGCATCAGCTGAAACGTTGCCGGAATGACGATTGCGCCAATACGGTGTAAAGCGATCATGCATACCCACGCTTCAATCCTCTGACGCAGAATCAGCAGTACAAAATCACCCTTTTGGATGCCCAATGACCGATAATAATTTGCGGCCTGCATTGAGCGTTCCATTAGCTCAAAAAACGTCAGGCGCTGTTCGACATCCGAATGATCGACATGCACCAACGCAGGTTTTTTGGGGTCCTGTTTTGCCCACTCGTCAATTACATCATAGGCAAAATTAAAATTATCTGGAATGTTCAGTTTATAGTTTGCTTTAAAATCTTCATAAGAATCAAATTGCTCACGCGGCAAAAATTTTTCTAACATGCTGTCACACCCGTTCTTTCTTGCAAATTATCCGTTTGTACGTACTTTTTTCTCATCATTGATAATGGTGAGAAATCGTACCGGTCCGCCTACGGCACGCTGACCGTGCGGAGTCATCGGATTAAAGAACGCGCTGTCACCGGCCTGCAAAAGAAACTCCTTGCCGCCAATCACCAGCTGTACAGTGCCTTTTAGAACATAGTTAAATTCCTGCCCGCTGTGGGTAACCAATTCCGGCCCTTTTTCCATCGGTTCCAAGTCGACGATCATCGGATCAAATGAGCGCCCGATATAATTAAACGCAAGAGATGAAAATTTGTAACCTTTATAACGTTCCACGGAAACGCCTTTGCCCTGACGAACAATGGTGTAGTCGCTCATACGCGGGCCTTCTCCGGTGAGGAGCACAGTCGGGTCGACATTCAGCGCCGCCGCTACTCCATAAATGACCCCTACTGGAATATCCATCTGTGCATTTTCGTACTGTTCATACGTTTCTACCGATATGTTCACCTGTTTTGCGAGGTCTTTCGCCTCAACTTCTAGGATGGTACGAAGCTCTTTAATGCGTTCGGCAATCTGTTTGATCTGTTCGTTCATATTGCTCCTCCTTTTTCCAATCGTTAATGCCCAAATGGCATTGTATTCCATTTTATAATTTAACTGGCTAAATTGCAAGTGTTTTTTCTATATCACCAAAAATTTAAAACATAAGTCAGTAGTATTATTAATTGTTATAGTTACCAACATTCTTTTGGATTGTGAATCAGAATTTTTACGGTTTCCCCTCTTGAAGTAACGCAGATTTTAAGGTAAACTGAAAGGCATAGAAACAGTTTCTGTGTCGAACGCTTTCACATAAGGGTTCGACATTTGGTTTTTTTGCATCTTTTTGGTAGGTGCTTTCCTGGAAAGTATGATTTGGAGGTTAATAACTAATAATGGAATTGCTGAAAGAGCGAATTAGAAAAGATGGGCATGTAAAAGCCGGCAACGTGCTGAAAGTAGATAGTTTTTTAAATCATCAAATGGATATTCATCTCTTTGCTGAAATAGGCAAAGAATTTAAACGCTTGTTTGCGGACTGTGGTGTGACGAAAATTTTGACGATTGAAGCCTCCGGAATCGGAATTGCTTGTGTCACAGCGCAGTTTTTTGATGTTCCGGTTGTGTTTGCGAAAAAATCGCAAAGCAAAAACATAGACGGGGAAGTCTTTACATCACGCGTCGAATCCTTTACACATGGACGAGTTTATGACATCATCGTGTCCAAAAAGTTTCTTGGACCTTCCGATCATGTTTTAATCATCGATGATTTTCTTGCAAAGGGCTCTGCTTTGGACGGACTTTGCAAATTAGTAACTGATTCCGGTGCAACATTGGTTGGAGCCGGCATTGTAATTGAAAAAGGATTCCAAGAAGGCGGCAGGCTGATTCGCAGCCGAGGCGTCCATGTGGAATCGCTGGCAATCGTCGACAGCATGGACGACAAAACCGGCGAAGTTGTATTTCGTAACTAATTTCTGTAAATAAAATGAGATTGTATCGCCGTTTTCTGCGCATTCAACTGCAGATGTTCGGTGTTTACAAAATAAAAGGGCTAAGCTTGTTCTTAGGACCCTTTGGTACCCTTATTTCAAATTTGGGAGGAAACAAAATGAAAATGAACAAAAAGATTTTAGCTATGCTGCTTGCCGGCGCAATGCTTTTTGCGTCTGCCTGCACACAAAAAGAGCCTGCAGAAGACACTTCCAAAGATGCATCTGCCAGCGAGACCGTTTCAGAAGAAGCGGCTGAAGGCGAAGAAGCCTCGGAAGAAACCGATGAATGGGCTGCCAAAACCGGCACAAAAACATTCCCTGCCATCGCTAAAGAAGACCTCAAAATCGGCTTTGTATATGTAGGACCTGCCGATGACGGTGGCTATTCTACAGCCCATGATAACGGCAGAAAAGCCATGGTGGAAGCACTTGAATTAAATGAAGATCAGACCATGATCGTGGAAAGTGTTCCGGAAACATCCGACTGTGAAACCATGATCCGCAACCTGATCGATCAGGGATGCAATGTCATCTTCACCACCAGCCTTGGTCATATGGACTGGACGGCAAATGTTGCACGCGAATTCCCGGATATCATTTTTGAACATGCCACCGGTTCCACAACCGGCGAAAACATGTCCACTTATTTCGGCAGAATGTATGAAGAACGTTATCTGTCCGGTATCGTTGCGGGCATGAAAACCAAAACAAATAAATTGGGCTATGTTGCCGCTATGCCTGTTCCGGAAGTAATCCGCGGCGCGAATGCATTTGCACTGGGTGCAAAATCCGTCAATCCGGATGCTACGGTTGAAGTAAAATGGCTCAACAGCTGGTACGATCCCGCCGCAGAAAAGAACTTGGCAATCGACCTGCTCAACAGCGGCTGTGATGTCATCGGTCAGCACTGCGATACGACTGCACCGCAGGTTGCCGCTCAGGAAAAAGGCGCATTTGCAGTCGGCTATAACGCCGCAACCCTCGAAGCTGCTCCCAAAGCATACCTGACTTCACCCATTTGGGATTGGGGCAAATATTACACTTCTGAAGTTCAAAAGATGATCGACGGCACTTGGACTTCCCAGAGAATTTGGGCTGAAGCCAGCACCGGAATCGTTTATTTGGACGAGCTCTCCGAAAATTGTGAAGAGGGAACAAAAGAAGCTGTTGAAGCAGCAAAAGCAAAAATTGATTCCGGCGAACTGATTGTTTTTGCAGGACCACTCAACGACAACAAGGGTGTTGAACGTGTTGCTGAAGGCGCTGAAATGACCGATGAAGAAATGTGGACCATGCCTTGGTTCGTTGAAAACGTGATTGGTACCGCGCTCGATTAAGCTGTTCCAATCCGCAGCTTTCCTTGGTAATAATAAAGAATGAAAAAACAGCAAAGGGGCGGAGTAGGGGGCTACTCTGCCCCTTTGTGGATACGAATGTGTTTTTTGATGTGTTTTGAGTAAATTTGATGTCATGTTCCGTCGTCTGCTTACGCTTCTTCAAGGCGGCGGATGTATACCATTTTTTAAGGAGTGAGATACGATGAGCGCAGCGCCTTATATTCAAATGAAAGATATCTGCAAATCATTTGGCAGTGTTGCCGCAAACCAAAAGGTAAATTTTTCGGTCAAGCAAGGTGAGATCCATGCTCTGCTTGGGGAAAACGGTTCCGGCAAAAGTACACTCGTCAATATACTTTCCGGCATCTATTCTCCCGACAGCGGAGAAATCTGCATAGGCGAAAAGCCTGTCCAATTTTCTTCCCCGCGTGATGCGATTACAGCAGGAATCGGAATGGTTCATCAGCATTTTAAATTGGTTGATGTTCTATCCGCAAAGGAAAATATGGTGCTTGGTCAGCGGGGATCAGGGCTTTTTATCCGCCAAAAAGAATTATCAAAAAAGATAACCGCTCTTGGGCAAAAATATGGGTTGTCGGTCGACCCCGATAAAAAGATTTACAATATGTCCGTTGGTGAAAAGCAAACCGTTGAGATTCTAAAAGTGCTTTACCGCGGTGCGAATGTACTAATCTTGGATGAGCCAACTGCTGTTTTGACTCCGCAGGAAACCAAGTCCCTGTTTGATATCCTGCGCAATATGAAAAAAGAAGGCTGCGCGATCATTATCATCACTCATAAAATGAATGAGGTGCTTGAGATTTCCGACCGCGTAACCGTTCTTCGCAAAGGACAAGCGATCGGAACCGTTGTTACAAGCGAAACCAACGCACATTCTCTGACGGAAATGATGGTTGGACGTCCGATTTCACTCGAAATTGGATGCCCGGACGTATCTGCCGAACTGAAAAAGCCACTGCTTGATATCCAAAACCTTTCGGCTGTTGGGCTAAGCGATCTTCCGGTGCTCAAAAATATGAGCTTTTCTTTATCGTCCGGTGAAATCTTGGGTGTCGCCGGAATTGCAGGAAGCGGACAAAAAGAGCTTTGTGAAATCATTGCGGGACTTCACAAAGCATCCTGCGGAGATGTACGTTTTAAAGGCGAATCCATCTTAGGCAAAAAGCCGGCAGAAATCATGCACAAGGGCATTCAAATGAGTTTTATTCCGGAAGACCGGCTTGGCATGGGATTGGTTGCTGGAATGGACATTGTGGATAACGTTCTGCTCAAATCGTTCCGCCGCGGCAAAGGTCCGCTGATTGACCGAGCCAGCGGCAAAAAAGATGCCCAGCGCATTGTGGAGCGATTTTCGGTGGACACCCCATCCGTCAATCATATCGTCAAAAAGCTATCCGGCGGAAATATCCAAAAAGTCCTGCTCGGGCGGGAAATAGACCAAAATCCGTCTTTGCTGATTACTGCTTATCCGGTTCGCGGACTGGATATCGGCGCCTCCTACTTCATTTATGACACACTCAACGAGCAAAAGAAAAAAGGCGTCGGCATCTTGTTTATCGGAGAAGATCTCGACGTTTTGATGGACATTTCCGATCGCCTCATGGTCATCCATGACGGAGAAATTATGGGTATCGTAAACCCGCGCAATGTCACCAAAGAAGAAATTGGGCTGATGATGCTTGGACAGGGTCACAAGGAGGTAGTCGCATGATTCAGATTGTAAAACGTTCCGATCCATCCAAATCACAGGATCTGCTCACGCGTCTGCTTGCTGTACTTTGCGCTCTGGTTTGCGCATCTCTGCTGATGGCGGCGCTCGGTTACACTCCCTTCAAGGTATTCGGCAATATTTTCATCGGTTCCACAGGAACGGTTCATCGTATCCGTGAAACGATCAACAAAACCATTCCGCTTGCCACGTTATCGTTAGGCGTAGCGGTTGCGTTTAAAATGAAGTTTTGGAATATCGGAGCAGAAGGACAAATAATTATGGGTGCTATCTTTGCATCT
>CALLQM010000094.1 GCA_938014855.1 uncultured Clostridia bacterium
GGGAGTGCCCCATTTTTTGGAATGCTGTCTTAAAATACCGGGACCGCAGGTAAAAGCAAGATAGCCTAAATTTACACCTACACGCCTTACGATTTCCGCGTCCGCCTCACAAATGGCACGGAGCAAAAGGGTGTTATAAGGGTTTTTCGGGCTATTCGCAATTTTTTGAAGCTTCATAAAGAAATTCTTTTGCTGTTCGCTAGAAGCAAAATGGGTACCAAGATCCACCAATCTGCGAATACCCCGGTTGCGTTCCACTTTCAGATTTGGAATGGTACGTTCCACAACTGAGTCAATGGCCAGTCTCATCAGTCTGCGTCTGAATTCCAAGATATTGCACCTTCTTTCAAATCCTATAGTCCCTAGTATAGTACAATTGGAAATAATGTTAATAGACACTTTGTTTTTTTGTCTAAAATTTAAACAAAAGCATTAATTTGCCTAAAAAAACATAGGAATGATTTACGAAAGCAGCATTGTTTTGTCTGATATCTTTCGATTATTAGTTGAATCCGTTACCAAAGTAAGGTATGATAGTTCTTATATGGATTACAAATTATACGCAAAAATTGGGAGGTATCATGTATGCAGAATTTTACGTATCACACTCCAACCAAAGTGATTTTTGGCAAAGATTCCGAACTGAAAACAGCTCAGGAAATCAAACAATATAACGGCCATCGTGTTCTTGTTGTTTATGGCGGAAAGAGCGCAGTCAAAAGCGGACTGTTGGCGAAAATTGAACAACAGCTGAAAGACAAAGGGATTGCGTATAAGCTTTTGGGAGGAGTCAAACCGAATCCACTGCTTTCGTTTGCAAAGAAAGGTGTGGAACTAGCAATCGAGTTTGGCGCAGATTTTATTCTTGCAGTCGGCGGCGGCAGTGTCATTGATACCGCAAAAGGTATTGCGCACGGTGCCGCAAATCCGGGAACAGATATTTGGCAGTATTGGATTGGCGAACGGAAAGTTGAAAAAAGTCTGCCGGTTGGCGTTGTACTTACTATTTCTGCGGCGGGCAGTGAGACCAGCAATTCTTCGGTGCTGACCAATGAGGAAACCGGAGAGAAACGCGGCTTATCCTGCGAATGCAACCGCCCTAAATTTGCAATCATGAATCCGGAATTGACCTATACTCTGCCATCCTATCAAATTGCATGCGGAATTACAGACATCATGATGCATACGCTGGACCGCTATTTTACGCCGACCGAAGGCAATGAGCTGACCGACGGCATCGCAGAAACGTTACTGCGCACCACGATTGCCAATGGTACGAAGGCAATGAAAAACCATTATGACTATGACGCAATGAGCGAACTGATGTGGTGCGGAAGTTTGTCGCACAATGGACTAACCGGACTGGGTGCGCAGGTGGATTTTGCGCCGCACAAACTTAGTCATGAACTTAGCGGGAAATTTGATGCCGCGCATGGAGCGGCGCTTGCAACCATGTGGAAAGCATGGGCAGACTATGTTTGGAAAGAAAAACCCGAACGGTTTGTACGCTATGCCGATAAAGTATGGGATATCCGCAAAGAGAATCCGGAAGAAGCCGTACATGCCGGAATTGATGCAACGGTTGCATATTTTAAATCGATTGGTATGCCGACCTGTTTTACAGAACTTGGCATCGGTGTGCAGAATGAGGACATTCTGCGGGAGCTTGCAGACCGTGCAACAGGGAACGGCTCTCATACTTTTGGCAGCTTTAAAGTGATTCACCAAGAAGAAGCTTTTGAAATTTACAAACTGGCAAATCATTAATGCAATTAGAAAAAGGGCATGGAAACGCAAGTTTCCATGCCCTTTTGTTCGGTATTGTTATATCTTTATATGGTGATTACTCTATCTGCAGAATGCAGGCATTGGGAGATATCGTACATGTTGCTGACGGTTCCAATTTTTAGCTGGTCAGCAATTTTATAGTAGTTTAGACATGTACCGCAGACCAGAATTTCGATTCCTTTTTCCTTAAGAACCTGAAGGTGTTCGATGATTTGCTCATCCCCGGTGGGAAGTTTGACACCGGCATTCATAAACACAATGCTAGTAGGTAGGTTTTCGGCTTCTGTCATGGTGTAAAAATACATGCGCATCAAAGAAATGCCCAATTCGGCATCTCCGCCGCCAATGATTTCTTTGCCCACAAAAACCACCCATTTTCCGGTTTGTGGTTTTGGTGTAAGTATTTTTTCTGCTTCTGCGCAGACTTTGCATTCGCCGTCTTTGGAAAAAGTCAGGCAAAAGCCGCCGTCAACGTCTTGTACGTCGGCATGAAACCCTTGATTATCTGCAAGCCGGCGCAGATTTTCCACAGCGATTTTGTTGTCCACCGCAATTTGAAATTCGGTCACATGCTTATCGATTTCCTTTTTTGCCAAGACAACAGGAATGGGACAGTTTTTTCCTTTCGCATCAATAAAGGTCATATCATAATTCCTCGCTTTTTTATTTTTCGTTCTGTATTAATTTAAGCATAGGAGCATCCTTGCAGAAAGTCAACGATTTTGACCGATCTATAGAAAGAATTGATAAGAGAGCGGGACCTATTGAAAAACGCCCCTCGACAATTTCACCAAACCCGCCTATAATAGACAGATAAGGTGCGGTTTCAGCCAATTTGTTGAACCGTAAAGCGATGAATGGAGGGGCAAAAAGTGACCGATCAGTTTTATCTCATGACTTTTGATTCCACAACGCATAGTATGCAGACGCATAAGCTGGCAAAACAGCAATTTTCAGTGGCAATGATGCCTGCTCCTAGAGAAATTACGGTCAGCTGTGGGCTTGCTCTCAAATTTTTGACAGGGGAACCGGAAACAATCGAATCGTTTTTTCAGTCTCTTTCGGTACCATGCAGATTATATTTAATGGATTGTTCGAGCGCCGATGGCGAGCGTCCGGTGGAGTTGATTATGGAAAAGCAGGGACAAGGCGGTGATGGAACTTGAATACAAATGAAAGACGGGAAAAAATCGTACAGATCCTGCGGGAAAGCAGCCATCCTGTCAGTGCTTCTGCGCTGGCAAGGCGTTTAAGTGTCAGCCGCCAGATCATTGTAGGGGATGTAGCGCTGCTGCGCGCCGCAAATGTACAGATTTCCGCAACACCGCGCGGCTACATTTTGGAGGAGTCAACGGCTCGGACGGACACTTATACAATTGCCTGCCGCCATAACCGAGAGTATCTTGTGGACGAACTCTATACAATAGTCGATAATGGCGGCGGGCTTTTGGATGTTACAGTGGAACACCCTGTTTATGGTCAGCTTTCCGGTCAGCTTCGCATTTTTTCTCGATACGATGCGGATATGTTTATGAAAAAATTGGATAAAAGCAAAGCGCCGCCGCTGTCAATGCTGACAAACGGCGTACATCTGCATACGATTTCTTGCCAAACACCGGAGATTTATCAAAGAATTGTTGCACAATTAGAAGAAAAAAACATTCTTTTGCATACGTAACTTTGGCTTAATTGATACTTGACTTTGAATGTGGATTGCGTTACTATATTTACAGGTGTCAAGACACATGTAAATACGTTTAAAGTGAGGATGGAAGATGAATACTAATTATAAAGTCAAAACAATGGTCATCGCTGCGCTGTTGTGCGGGATTGGCATTGTCATTCCGATGTTTATGCCAAAAGTCGTGCTGGGTCCGATGTCCTTTACGCTGGCAAGCCATGTACCGGTATTTCTTGCAATTTTTATATCGCCTGCGGTTGCCGCAGTGGTTGCGGTTGTGACAAGCCTTGGGTTTCTGTTTGCAGGGTTTCCAATTGTAATCGTTTTGCGCGCATTCAGCCATTTGGTTTTTGTTTTGGTTGGCGCACTAATGATTAAAAAATATCGCGAGACTCTTTGTACGGTCGGCGGAACGTTGGGGCTGGGCTTAATCACAGGATTGATCCATGCGGTCAGTGAAGTGGTCGTTGTGACCGCGTTCTTTTTCGGCGGTGCAATGGGAGAAGCAACCTATCAACAGGGCTATTGGTATGCGGTATTTTTCATGGTTGGAGTGGGAACACTCGTGCACAGTTCGCTTGATTATGCGATTTCGGTCTTTATTTGGAAACATGTACAGAGTGCTATTCGCATTCCGGTTTGTGCCCGCGTAAAACCGTTGTCATCCGGCAAAACCTGTTGACGTGAAAGAAATCATGTCGTAAAATATGCCGTGGAGGTGCGAAAGATGAAATTAATGATCGCTTCAGATATCCATGGCTCTCTATATTATTGTGAAAAGATGAAAGCTCTTTTTGAAAAAGAACAACCGGAAAAATTACTGCTTTTGGGAGACTTACTATATCACGGACCTAGAAATGATTTGCCGCGTGACTATAATCCCAAAGCAGTTATCAAGATTCTCAATGACATGAAACAAGAACTGCTCTGTGTCCGCGGCAACTGTGAAGCGGAAGTGGATCAGATGGTGTTAGAATTTCCGGTTATGGCGGACTATATGATTCTTTATTTAAAAGGTCATATGATTTTTGTGACACATGGGCACAACCATAATAAAGAACATCTGCCAATGCTTAAAAAAGGCGATGTGCTCCTACATGGACATACCCATGTGCAGGCAATGGAAGATTGCGGAGAGTATCTTTATTTGAACCCCGGCTCAATTTCTTTGCCAAAGCAGGACAATGTCAACAGTTATATGATTTATGAAGACGGAACGTTTTACATCAAAGATTTGGACGGCAATGTTCTAAAAAGCTATGAACTATCATAATAAGACAACAACCAAAAGAGGGCTGCATATATGCAGCCCTCTTTTGGTGTCTATAAGGAATGAGTTTGTGGTAAGCAAATTAAACGGATTCCATCATATTCTTTTGGTTTTTTTCGACTTCCATATTCTTCGGAAGAACCAAATTAAGAACTAACGCAACAATGAATACGATTGCTACACAGTTGCTTTGCAGAACTTCTCTGACCAACTGCGGGAAAATACCGAAGATATCCGGAACCTGTGTAAATCCAATTCCAATACCAATGGAGAGTGCAACAATTGTTGTGTTACGTTGGTTAAAGCCGCAGCGAGTAATCATTTGAACGCCGCTGACCACGAGGGAACCAAACATCATGATGGTACAGCCCCCCAAAACGGCTTCTGGCAGCGTTGCAAAAATCGCACCAATCGGAGGAATCAAACCGGCAAGAATCATACAAGCGGCACCGGTCATAATGGTGAATCGGTTGACAACTTTGGTCATTGCGATCAGGCCAACGTTTTGGCTGAAAGAAGTAATCGGCAGACATCCGAATAGAGAAGCAACCGAACTCATATAACCGTCACAAGCGAGCCCGCCTTGGATTTCTTTTTCGGTTACATCGCGTCCAAGCCCGGTAACCGTCATTGCAGAGATATCACCGATTGTTTCGGTAGCAGATACCAAAAAGATTACCGTAACAGCAATGATTGCGCTGATATTAAATTCCGGTTTAAACGGCAGGAACTGTGGAATCGAAACGATTTGTGCATTGGCAATCGTGGCAAAATCCACCATTCCCATCACAGCGGCTGTGATATAGCCGACAACCAAACCAAACAAAACAGACAGCTGTTTCCAAAATGATTTTGCAAAAATGTTAAATAGCAGGCATGCAACCAATGTGATTGTTCCAACCAACATATTGTTTGCAGAACCAAAATTTTCAGCGCCAAAACCGCCGCCGAACGAAGCAGCACCTACGCTTAAAAGCGAAAAACCAATGGAAGTTACAACACAAGCGGATACAATCGGAGCGATAAATCGACGCCAATATTTTGCAAACATACCAAGCGTACCTTCAATCAAACCACCGACCAACGCCGCACCGATCATTGCCTCGGGGCCATAGGTTGCTGTAACATAGCAAAGAATCGTTACAAAGGTGAAACTGACACCCATGACTATTGGAAGCTTTGCACCGATTTTCCATAGCGGATAGAGCTGAACGAGTGTGCCGATACCTGCAACAAACATTGCGTTTTGTATGAGCATTGCTTTTTGCGCTTCATCCAATCCCGCAACACCTGCAACAATAATGATGGGCGCAATATTGGCCACGAACATTGCAAGCACATGCTGCAATCCAAATGGGATCGCTTTTGTCAGTGGGACTTTACCATCGAGTTGAAAAATGTTCTCTACCGAGCGATTCGCTTTCGTTTGAGTTGACATAGAGCACCTCCAAAAGTCATACTAATTACTTTTAGTCATATTATACCGAAATCATTGGAAAATTACAATAAAATATTACACAAAAAGTGGAGAATGTTTATAGATGATTTCCATAAACTTAGAAAATGTGCGCTTGTCAATTCAGAAATATGTTTGTAGAATAATCTAATAATTAGACTATCTTCCACATTTTTCTTTCATATATGCAAGGAACCGATTTTGTAATTTACTAAACTGATGACCCTTGCGAAAAATCAAGACATCTCTATTGGAAAGTCTGGAAAGCGGGCATTCTTTTGTAACCAAGCCAAAGCGATCTAAAACGTCTTTGGGCATAGGGGAAACCCACATATAGGTTCCGGGCACGCTTAGCAGGAAGTCGAACTGACTGCCGCGCTCATAGACAAAAATTCTCCTTGATGGAGATTCCAATTCCGCTCCGACTGCGATATCAGAAAATGAGAGAGAAGGAACCTGCAAGTCGCCGTGTACAATCTCCGTATATCCGGCCAGCATATGGTAATTGACCTCGGGCAGCTGTGCAAGCGGATGATCTTTCGACATTAAAAGCTGCATAGTAAATTCACGAAGGGGTTGGGCGACGAGCTTTAGGCTCTTTAAATAAGAAAGAAAGTAAGATTCGTAAATAAGCTGATAACGAATGATTCCTAAATCGGATTCTCCGCTGCTGACATCATTTGCTGCAGCCATTGAACTTGTTTCGCGATATTGAATATCCATATGCTCTTTTTGATCCAAATGGCTGATAAATTCTGCAAACAGATCCGATATGTAAGAAGCACGCGGAACCGACAGACTCAACTGAATTGCACGTTCTGTTTTTAGCTGATAAAGCGACTCCAATTCATCGATCTGAGAAAGAATTGTATTGGCATAGGCGAGAAATTCTTCTCCTCGCCGAGTGGTTTCGACTCCTTTAGAAGTTCGGCGAAAAATGGTAATGCCGATTTCTTTTTCCAATTCTTTGATCGCCTTGCTTAAGTTTGGCTGACCCATATATAGGTTTTGTGCCGCTTTCGTGATCGATCCGCTTTTTTGTACTTCCGAAACATAACGAAGATAGGCGATGTTCATATACGTTCCTCCATCAATAAATAGCATAAGTGATATATAAATTATACATTACCACAGACTAAATAACAATGATAAAATAATAACAAGCAGAAAGAACGTCTTAAATCACAATTCTTTCCCTGAATTTTATCACTATAGGAGGAACGATATCATGGCACGTTTTACATTACCAAGAGACATTTATTATGGACCTGGAGCCATCAATGAACTGAAAAACCTCAAAGGTCATAAAAGAGCTATCCTGCTTACAGGCGGCAGTTCGATGAAAAGAGCGGGATTCCTGCAAAAGACAGAAGAAGTACTAAAAAGTGCGGGCATGGAAGTTCAGTTATTTGAAGGCATTGAGCCGGATCCGTCCATTGAAACTGTTTTCCGCGGTGCGGCGGCTATGAGAGAGTTTCAGCCTGATGTGATCGTTGCAATCGGCGGAGGTTCTCCGATGGATGCGGCAAAAGCAATGTGGGTATTCTATGAATATCCTGAAAAAACATTTGACGATATCAAAGATCCGTTTACAATGCCTAAGCTTCGTCAGAAAGCAATCTTTGTAGCGATTCCCTCCACTTCCGGAACTGCTTCCGAAGTAACGGCTTTCTCTGTTATTACCGACTATTCCACAAACATCAAATACCCGCTAGCTGACTTTGAAATCACTCCGGATATTGCTGTTTTGGATACCGATATTCCGCAGACTATGCCCAAGAAACTGACCGCACATACTGGTATGGATGCTCTTACACATGCAATTGAGGCATATGTTGCAGCCGCTCGTTCTGATTTCTCTGATCCGCTTGCACTGAAAGCAATTTCGGATATTTATGATTCCCTGATTGATTCCTTTAATGGTAATCCGGAAGCACGCGGAAAGATGCATATTGCACAGTGTCTGGCTGGCATGTCCTTCTCGAATGCACTGCTTGGAATTGCGCACAGCCTCGCACATAAGACCGGCGCAGTATTTGAAATTCCGCACGGCTGCTGCAATGCGATTCTTCTGCCTGCGGTTATCCAATATAACTCCAAAGTCTGCATGGAACGGTATGCACAGATTGCTCGCTCAATCGGCCTGCCGGGATATACTGATAAACAGCTGGTAAATTCTTTGATCGATTCCATCAAAGATTTGAACAAAAAGCTCAATATCGCCCAAACTTACAAAGAAAACGGCGTATCGGAAGAGCTGTTCAATGCAAATGCAGATAAGATTGCAGAAAATGCAGTTAAAGATCCGTGCACAGCTGCGAATCCTCGTCCAATCGATGTTGAAAACATGAAGAAAGTGCTAACCTGCGCATTCACAGGTGAAGATGTGACATTTTAATATACCTTCTTTATAAAAAAAGGGACGCTGAATCTTTCAGCGTCCCTTTTTATTCTTCTATGAAATATAAGGGAATTTCACTAAAAAGTAAACACATATTTGTAAAAATTCCCTATTTATAAAAAGCTTTTGCTGGAATGGCTTTGTTGATATTGACAAATGTGCAGAAATGTGGCAAATTTATTTAGATATTGTCTTATTTACTGTCAAAGAATGAGGAGGAGTAATAAAATTATGGAGCCTGTATTTGTAGGCTGGTTGTCATTATTGCCACCGGTTATTGCGATTGCGCTTGCGCTCATTACGAAAGAGGTTGTTTCATCGTTAATGATCGGAATTTTATCCGGTGCGCTGATCTATGCGATCAATACCGGAGCGAATCCGGTGATTGGAATGGCAGAAACCACATTTAAACTTATGGCGTCACGAATGGATGTCAACATCCTGCTGTTTTTAGCACTGTTGGGTGCATTGGTGGTTGTAATGTCCATGGCAGGAGGCTCGCGTGCATATGGACGCTGGGCAACCTCAAAAATCAAAAACAAGCGTTCGGCGCAGTTAGCGACCAGCGCATTGGGAATGTTGATTTTTATTGACGACTATTTTAATTGTCTGACCATCGGAACCGTTATGAAACCGGTAACTGACCGATATCAGATCTCGCGCGCAAAACTAGCTTATATCATCGATGCAACCGCGGCTCCGGTTTGCATCATTGCACCGATTTCCAGCTGGGCGGCGGCAGTAGGTTCCAACCTACAGGTGACCGGTGCATTTAAAAGTGATCTTGCGGCGTTTGTCTCGACGATTCCGTTTAACCTGTATGCTTTGCTGTCCATCCTTATGGTCGTTCTGCTCAGCGTTGCGGATTTGGATTTTGGGCCTATGGAAAAAGCACAGGAACGTGCCAGAAATGGAAACTTGGGTGCGGTCGATACCGATGTAACCGATCAATTTGAGATTTCGGAAAAGGGACGCGTTTCGGACATGCTGATCCCTGTGTTTGCGCTGATTGTTTTTTCAGTGCTTGGTATGCTTTATAATGGCGGCTTTTGGGGCGGTGACCCGGCGTATCACAGCATTGCCGCCGCATTCGGTAACTGCAATGCATCCGAAGCGTTGGTAATTGGCGGATTCGGTGCACTGGTCGTTGCATTTATATTGTTTGTACCTCGCGGGGTTGTAACTTACAAAAACTTTATGGAGGGCGTTGGTCAGGGAGTAAAATCCATGGTTCCGGCTTTCATCATTCTCATTCTTGCTTGGACAATCAGCGGTGTTTGCCGTGATTTGCTTATGACGGGTGATTTTGTAAAAGAAGTTCTCCAGCAAAGCAATATTCCGGGCTTTTTGCTTCCGGCATTGATCTTCCTGATTTCTGCGGGTCTTTCGTTTGCAATGGGTACGGCATGGGGAACTTTTGGAATTTTGATTCCGATTGTTGTTCCGGCTTGTATGGCGATTGCTCCGGAACTGTTGGTGGTATCCTTATCTGCCACATTGGCTGGCAGTGTATTCGGAGATCACTGCTCACCAATTTCCGATACGACGATTCTGTCGTCTACCGGTGCAGGATGCAATCATATTGAGCATGTCTCCACTCAGATCATCTATGCTTCAATTGTAGCGGTCAACTGTTTTGTGGGCTATTTGGTTGCCGGACTCAGCGGAGCAAACGTATGGCTGACGCTGGGAGTTTCTGTATTGCTTTTGTTGATTTCTTTGTTTGTAATGCATCGCATCTCAATGAAAGGTCGGCAGACAGCCGCGTAAACGGACTGGATTGTCATAAAAGCGCTAGGGAATAAAACTGTCAAAATTTGTCTTATGAAAATTTGAAGTAATCGGACATGCAGACTCGTTTTATCACCAGGAGGCGATTTTGTGGCATTTCTAACCTTATTAAAACAGACTGCATGGATTTTAAGTTTTCTATTTACTATTTACGTTGCTTATTATGCAGTGTTTGCGCTGCTGTCTTTTAAACGTTCCAAAAAAATAAAACTATGTGCACCTCAAAACCGGTTTGCAATTGTCATTGCAGCCCGAAACGAGGAGTGCGTGATTGGGAACTTGGTGGAAAGTTTAAAAGCGCAGGATTACCCAAGCGATCTCTATGACATTTTTGTCGTGCCCAACAACTGCACCGACCATACGGCAGATGCGGCAAAAGCGGCAGGTGCGCAGATTTTGGAGTGTCGTGTACCGGTCAAGTCAAAAGGTGACGTGCTCGAAGACGTATTTGACCAACTGTTAACAAGCGGTGATTACGATGCATTCTGCGTGTTTGATGCCGATAATTTGGTGCATGCTGACTTTTTAAAGTCGATGAACAACGCGCTTTGTGCCGGTGCACGCGTGGCGCAGGCATATCGTGACAGCAAAAATCCTTACGATACGGCGATTTCCGGCTGTTATTCGATTTATTATTGGATGATCAATCGCTTTTTCAACCATACACGCAGTGTAGCAGGTCTTTCCGCAGTCGTTAACGGAAGCGGATTTATGGTGAAATCGGACTTGCTGGAGGAACTGGGCGGCTGGCATACCTGCACGATGACGGAAGATATCGAGTTTACGACCCAGTGTCAGCTCCACGGAGAAAAGGTGATGTGGGTGCCGGAAGCTGTCATTTACGATGAACAGCCGTTGACCTTTTCACAGTCATGGAAACAGCGCAAACGCTGGTCGACCGGTCTTTTGCAAGGGTTTGAGCGGTATTTTGTTCCGTTGGTCAAAGCGGTCTTTTTGGAGAAAAAAGCAAATTGTATCGATCAAATGATCTATTTGATGGCTCCCATCATGCAGGTGGTGTACATAGCGTCGCTTGTGCTTGGGATTTTGCTGGATTTATTCTATATCAAATACAATTTATTTCCACAAACCGTTGTGTATTATCGGATGTTTGTTTCGCTCAATGTTTCTTACGTCACTTCTTTGGCTCTTTCGGTATATGTCATTATCGCAGAGCACAAGAGCAGTCTTCGCTTATTGCGGGGTGTGGCGTCCTACTGGCTGTTTATCGTAAGCTGGATTCCAATTAATGTGCTGTGCCTGTTTAAAAAGTGCACTACTTGGGATGAGATCAAGCATACCAGAAGCGTGAAACTTGATGAAATGGGTAATTCAAAAAGACAGCCGACTTTTCTCGAGGCATCTTAAAAGTTCGGTCAAATATTGACAGAAAATTCGGAAACTGTTATACTATTCCAGAATTTAATAGTGGGGAGCTTGTGTTGCAGGCTGAGAGGAAGTAATCCAACTTCGACCCTTATACCTGATTTGGATAATGCCAACGTAGGAAATGTGCGCTGTTTTAGCGGGATATGCCTACTGGCATATCCCGCTTTTTGTAGGAAAAGGAGAAATGAACATGAACAGTACGGAAAAAACTTCCAGTATCAGCCAAGGATTCTTATGGTTTGGGGCGGCAATTTCCATCGCAGAAATTTTGACAGGCGCACTACTTGCTCCGCTGGGGTTTGCGCGCGCTATGACAGCCATTCTCATTGGGCATGCCATCGGCGCCGTCATCTTTTACTTAGCCGGTTATATCGGTGCCAAAAGCGGACTATCCGCAATTGAATCCACTCGGATTTCTTTTGGAAAATATGGTTCCTATTGGTTTTCAATTTTAAATGTTGTTCAGCTTTTGGGATGGACAGCGGTTATGATCATTAACGGCGCAAAGGCTCTCGATGCCGTCACAACGACGATTCAAAATGAAGCATTTTGGTGCATTGTAATCGGCGGATTGATTTGCGTATGGATTTTGGTTGGAATCAAAAATCTCGCAAAAATCAATGCAGTTGTGGTATCAGCGCTGTTCATCTTTACATTGGTTTTGGGATTTGTAGTATTTCGCGGTATGTCAGCGGGTCAGGGCGGATCTTCCGACGCAATGAGTTTCGGTGCGGCAGTCGAACTCAGCGTTACCATGCCGCTTTCCTGGCTCCCGCTGATTTCCGACTATACCCGAACAGCAAAGAATCCGAAAGCAGGCTGTGCAATGAGCGCGGCGGGCTATACCATCGGAAGCTGTATGATGTACATAATCGGACTTGGTGCGGCAGTTTACACCGGCTCAGATGATATTGCATCCATCCTTGTAACAGCCGGTCTCGGTGTCATAGCACTCCTAATTGTTCTCTTTTCGACCGTTACCACAACCTTCTTGGATGCTTGGTCTGGCGGTGTCAGCATTGTAAACTTAAACCATAAAATTAATGAAAAAGCTGCGGGCTTAGCGGTCTGCATAATCGGTACAGCTATGGCGGTGTTGATTCCGACCAGTCAGTACGAAAACTTCCTTTATCTGATCGGTTCCGTTTTTGCACCTTTGTTTGCGGTATTGATGACTGATTATTTTCTGCTCGGCAATCGAAATGCAGAAGATCAGCGAGTGTTCAATGTGAAGAACATGGTGATTTGGGCAGTTGGGTTTGCGTTCTATCGCGTAATGCTCAACGTAGACGCTGTCGTAGGTGTTACATTGCCAACCATGCTGTTTGTTGCCGTTGTCTGCCTGCTGGTATCCAAACTAACCAAAAAGCAAACTGTCAAATAATCGATTTGCATAGAAAAGAAGCGCCCGATTTTTCGGGCGCTTCTTTTGCGCCGTTTCCCATTATTTTTGCAGGTTTACTCTTGCGTTTGTTTCTAATCGTGCTAAAATAAAAACAAAGGGTTTTAGCACTAAAAAATTATTTTATGATTGGTGGCATAAAAATGTTTGATTTTCTAATTCGGGGCGGAACGGTTGTGGATGGCACCGGGAAAGCGGGCTATCGCGCCGATGTGGCGGTCAAGGATGGAAAAATCGCAAAAATAGCGCCGGAAATTACACAGCCGGCCGGTCAAGTGATTGATGCTAACGGGCGTTATGTGACCCCAGGATTTATTGATATACACCGCCATGCGGATGTAAATTTGTTTTTGCCGACGTTTGGCGAGGCAGAACTGCGGCAGGGTTTGACCATAATTGTCAACGGAAACTGCGGTTTG
>CALLQM010000095.1 GCA_938014855.1 uncultured Clostridia bacterium
CCTCCCGCATCAACGCATATCTTGTGCAGTCACGCTTAAGTATAATACCATACACATCGAATCAATGCAAGGGTTTTGCAAAAAAAGTTTATAAAAACCGCCAAAAAAATACGGCAGGTTTTTGGGCAATTTTTGGTTATTTTGCGATGCCCATTTTAACCAAATCTGCAAAATAAAAATGGGAGCGCACCGACCCGAGCCGGTACGCTCCGCGTCACAGGCATTCTGCCCGTTTTATGAACCCTTAATACGCTTTTCCTCCATATAATGCTGGTTTTTGCAGGCTTGCCGCAAATCGGGGCGATATGCATATCGCCCCGCACCCTTTTATTTATAGAGTGAAAGGTCTGCGCTGTCAATGATTTCGTGCATTTCGTTTTCCTCAAAGCCTACAAAAATTAAAGCATATTCATAATTGCCAATTTCAGTTTTGGCAATATGGGCAGTTCTTTCGCCGCTGTCATCGCTTTCACTATGCATGGCATAGACTCTGCCGGATTTGCTCTTATATTCTCCCATGCTGTTTTCATCCATATCGCTTATCGAGATGGAGGTATAATCCGAATCCGGATTTACAATTCTTTTTTCCACGGTAATGCCTACTGCCTTGCTGTCCGGATCACCATATAACGTCCAAATCGTACGGGATTCCATGCCATCTCCCCATTTAATCGATTCTCCGCTCACTTCCACCAGTGCAAGTTCGGGCATTTTTGCAGGAACTGCCAGTTTGAAGTCTAGCTTGTTTTCTGCTTCTTCTACCGATTCAAATGTATAATCCTCAGATTCCGGTTGGCTTGCTTTCTCTGACGAATCCGATTTTGCATCTTCTACAAGCTTTTGCGCTTCCGCTTCTGTCATGCTCGTGGTGGTCTGCACGGTTGCAATCCGATCTCCCTCTGCAAAGGTAAAATGATCCAAAACGCCCGAGGCATAGACGCCGATTGATGTCACAGTTAAAATCGCCGCTGCTACCAAAACGATTCTCATGGTTTTTTTATTTTTCATTTTATAGTTTCTCTCCTTATCAAGCTTTTTTATGCGGGCGGCGAACAATTTTGCGTCCTCCGCCTCAATTTTATGGGGCTCCAGAGCGGTTAAACGGGTAAGATTCCGATCAATCCCGTCCAGATCCATCCCGTCGATTGCCGCGTCCAGCTCTCTGAGGATTTTTTGTTTTTGATTCACCGGATAGCCCTCCTAACAGTACCAATCAGCTAATTGTTTGTACACTTATATATGTGTGTTTTTTCTTTACTGTAACATTATCCGTAAAACTTTTGATCCGCCACCTCAGCGGCGATCGCTTTAATTTCACGCCTTAACCGAACAAAACGCATTCGCACCGCCGTTTCTTCCGCTTGGTATTGAGCGGCAATTTCGCCCATCTTTTTATTTTGTATATAGTAAAGGCTGTAAAGTTTTCGTTTTTCGGGCGACAGCTTGGACAATACATCTTCTATGTAATCCTGCTCGTCAATCTGCCGATCCAGTGCCCTTTCAATGGTATCATCAAAATCCGGAGATTCCATCGGCTCATCATCCATTAATTTTTCATGCGCCAAACGCGCAAAGCCTTCACGCCGAACCTTTTTTATTAAGACTTTTGCTGTCTGAAACAGAAACCCGCCGACATTCGGATGCTGCATTAATAAGTCTCTTTTTGACCACGCTGTTAAAAATACCTCTTGGGTTGTATCGCGTGCGGCGCCCTCTTCTCCCAATGCACTATATAAGTAGCGCAAAATCCGCTCGTAGTATTCTTCGCATATCCGATCAAAAAACGCCTCAGCTTTTTTGCTTCGACCAAACAAGGAATCACCACCTCTCCTTATTGGTTATGTCGTTTTTTCGGTCCTTGTAACATATTTTTTCTATAATAACAAAAGAATAAATTAAAAAAATGGTATCTGCAAGTACTTGCAGATACCATTTTAAGAATGCTTCAATATTTAATATGCTTTTCCCCAGATAATGCTGGTTTTTGCAGGCTTGCCGCAAATCGGGCAGACATCCGAAAGATGTTCCTGTTCAAACGGCATACAGCGGGAAGTCAATCCTGCTTCTTCCTTGACTTTGATTTCGCAGGCTTCATCGCCGCACCACATCGTTTTAATAAACCCGCTCTTGGTTTCCGCCAGCTTTTTGAGTTCTTCAAACGTCTCGGCGGTATAGGTGCGCGCTTCACGGTTGGCAAGCGCCTTATTATAAAGACCGTCATGGACTGCACGCAGAAGTTCCGGAATCTTGGTTTCCAGTTCATCAAGCGGCACAATGGTCTTTTCGCGGTTGTCGCGGCGAACAAGAACGCATTGATTGGATGCGATGTCGCGCGGTCCCATTTCCAAACGCAGAGGAACGCCTTTCATCTCGTATTCCGAGAATTTCCATCCGGCGGAATTGTCGCTGTCGTCGATCTTCACGCGGCAGACTTTTTTGAGGCGCTCGGTAATTTCGTGCGCTTTGTCCAGTACGCCCTCTTTATGCTGTGCAATCGGCAGTACAACCACCTGAATCGGCGCAATGTCCGGCGGAAGAACCAATCCGTTGTCATCGCCGTGCGTCATGATGATTGCGCCGATGATACGGGTGGACATGCCCCAGGAAGTTTGATGCGGATACTCCGGCTTATTTTCGCGTCCTTGGAATGTAATATCAAACGCACGTGAAAATCCGTCTCCGAAATAGTGGGACGTGCCCGATTGGAGCGCTTTTCCGTCGTGCATCATTGCTTCAATGGTATAGGTCGCTTCCGCGCCTGCAAACTGTTCTTTCTTGGTCTTGCGGCCTTTGGTGACCGGAATTGCCAGCGACTGTTCGCAGAAATCCGCATAGACATTCAGCATGCGCTCGGTTTCTTCCAGCGCTTCCTCGCCGGTCTCATGCATGGTATGACCTTCCTGCCAAAGGAATTCACAAGTGCGCAGGAACGGACGAGTCGTTTTTTCCCAGCGTACAACGGAACACCACTGATTATATAGTTTTGGCAGATCCCGATAGGAATTGATGATTTTGGCATAGTGTTCACAGAAAAGCGTTTCCGAAGTCGGGCGGACGCAAAGTCGCTCGGTGAGCTTTTCACTGCCGCCGTGTGTGACCCACGCAACTTCCGGCGCAAAACCTTCTACATGATCTTTTTCCTTTTGCAGTAAGCTTTCGGGAATAAACATCGGCATATAGACGTTTTCGTGTCCGGTTTCTTTAAACTGGGTATCCAGCAGATGCTGAATGTTTTCCCAAATCGCGTATCCGTACGGACGGATGACCATACAGCCGCGTACGGTGGAATAGTCCACAAGATCCGCCTTTTTGACGATATCGGTATACCATTTCGCGAAATCCTCATGCATGGAGGTAATCGCTTCTACCATCTTTTTTTGATCAGCCATTTTATTTACAAACTCCTTTTTGTCCGACTGCGCCACAACCAAACCGCTGCCGCCCGCCGGCTTTTGCACGAAATCCGATTATAAAACGGGTTTCGCTGATGATCCAAACTTTATCATAACGAATCCATAATAAAATTGCAAGGGCTGAAATCGGTCTGCCCCTAAAAAACAATATGGCAGAGGCGCTCCCCTCTGCCATATCCAGTATGTGCCCGTTAATTAGTCCTGATGTTCTTCGATATACTTGACGATATCTTCGACAGTCTTAATGTTTTCAATTTCTTCGTCAGGGATTTCGCAGTCAAATTCTTCCTCAAGGCTCATTACAAGATCCACAATGTCCAAAGAATCTGCGCCCAAATCGTCCTGAATGTTTGCCTCCATGGTAACTGCGTCTTCTTCCACGTCCAGCTGATCAATTAGAATCTCCCGAACCTTCTCGAATACCATAACCGTTTCCTCCTAAAAAATATTATATGAAATGGTTTTTATAGTGCTGATTAAAAAGAGTTCCCTATTTATTCTGTGAACTCTCCAATCTTACGAAATTTATAATACCTGTTTTCTAACAATTTGGCAATAGGTATTTGCACATATTTTGGGATTGTTTTTAAAATGTATGCAGAGATGTTTGCGGCAGCCGCCTGATGATCGGTATGTGCCCCTTCGCCCGGCTCAGGAATCACCGCATCCGCGACCCCAAGTTTCATCAAATCTTCGGCGGTAATGCGCATTACATTTGCCGCTTCCTGTTCACGTGCGGCATCTTTCCAAAGGATAGAGGCAAACCCGCGCGGTGAAATGACCGAATAAATCGCATTCTGCATCATCGCCAATTCATCGCAGACACCGAGCGCAAGCGCTCCACCGCTTCCGCCTTCCCCCAACACAATA
>CALLQM010000096.1 GCA_938014855.1 uncultured Clostridia bacterium
GTCTGCGTGTTTGTTTTGAATGGAGTGTTGTTTTTGGCAAAAATTAATGAAAATTATCAAAATGTAAAAGATAGTTACCTTTTTTCAGATATTGCAAAACGGGTAGCAAATTTTACACAGGAAAATCCGGACAAGCAGATTATTAAACTAGGCATTGGAGACGTTACGCTCCCCCTAGCGCCAACCGTTATTTCCAGTTTGCATGATGCAGTCGATGATATGTCAAAAGCGGAAACATTCCGTGGCTATGGCTTGGAACAAGGTTATGAATTTCTGCGTGGTTCTATCCAAGAATATTATCAGCATAATGGCGTGACCTTAGAAAAAGATGAAATTTTTGTGAGTGATGGAGCCAAAAGCGATATTGGAAATATTACTGATTTATTTTCAGTTGATAATGTCGTGCTGATCCCTGACCCTGTTTATCCTGTTTATGTGGATACAAACATTATGAACGGCAGAAAAATTATTTATATGAATGCAAACGAAGAAAATCAATTTCTTCCCATGCCGGACAATCAGATACATGCAGACCTAATATATCTTTGCTCCCCCAATAATCCGACCGGTGCTGTTTACAGTAAAGATCAGCTACAAGATTGGGTGGATTATGCAATTCAGCATCAATCAATTATTCTGTTTGATGCTGCTTATGAGGCATTTATTGGTGACGATCAACTGCCACACAGCATTTTTACTATCGAAGAAGCAAAACAATGTGCCATTGAATTTTGTTCTTTATCTAAAACAGCCGGTTTTACAGGCACGCGCTGTGGCTACACTGTTGTACCAAAAGCGTTGGAATTTAAGTCTTCCAATGAAACAATGCTTTCCCTAAATAAAATGTGGAATCGCCGTCAAACAACAAAATTTAATGGTGTTTCCTATATTATTCAAAAAGCAGCTTCTGCCGTCTTCACACAAGAGGGCATTCTTCAAACACAACAGATGATCGATTATTATAAAGGCAATGCAAAGATAATAGCCGATACTCTTCGAAATAAGGGGATTCCTTTTTTCGGTGGAACACATTCTCCATATATTTGGATGAAGTGCCCCAATAATATGAAATCATGGGAATTTTTTGATTATTTACTTCAAAATGCGAATGTAGTAGGAACTCCGGGTTCTGGATTTGGTGTAAATGGTGAAGGTTGGTTCCGTCTAACTGGATTTGGTGACCGCGAAAAAACCAAAGAAGCGATGGAACGGTTTTCCAAACTATTTTAAAACGTATGATAAAGCCGGTGTGCAGATGCACACCGGCTTTATTTATTTTATCCCGTATAAAAGTGCGTTTACAATTGCCGCAGCAACATTGCTGCCGCCTTTTCTCCCACGCGCCACAATATGTGGTACAGCTGTCTGAAGAATCAATTCTTTTGATTCAACTACATTTACAAATCCAACCGGAACACCAATCACAAGTTTAGGGCATAGCTTTTCTTCCTGAATCAACTCATATAAATGAATGAGAGCCGTTGGAGCATTCCCGATTGCGAAAATTAATGGTTTTTCGATAGATATAGCCTTCTCCATACTAGCCACTGCCCTTGTTGTGCCATTTTCTTTAGCAGACTTGGCTACATCCGCATCCGACATAAAGCAAAATACTTCTCCCCCAAATCGGGATAAAACAGTTTTATTAATTCCCGATTTTACCATCTGCGTATCAGTAACAATAGACGCACCTGACCGAATTGCATCTTGTGCTTTTTGTACTGCATCTTTTGAAAACACAAGACTTTGCACATAATCAAAATCTGCCGTAGTGTGAATTACACGCTTAATTACCGACTCCTGCACAGGGTCTAATGTGAGATTCTTTTCTTTCAATAATTCGCCAATAATCTGCATGCTCCGTCGTTCAATATCCGCCGGAAGAACTGTTTGAAGTTGTACCTTCATGGCAATCTCCTTTACATTTCGATTC
The DNA here is from genome assembly GCA_938014855.1 of uncultured Clostridia bacterium. GTDB lineage: Bacteria > Bacillota > Clostridia > Oscillospirales > Ruminococcaceae > Anaerotruncus. The sequence continues at coordinate 1,934 of CALLQM010000096.1, forward strand.
CTTCCCGTGCCGGGATTCCTTGATCATATGGATGTTTTCGTTTTACCATTTCTGTAACATAATCCGCTTGATCCAATAACCACTGTGGTGGATTCCGACCAGTCAGTACCAGCTCCAATGATTCCGGCTTCTGTTCAATTAAACTACGCAAAAGGTCACTGTCGATTAAATCACAGCTTAAAGTACCCAGTATCTCATCCAAAATCAGCACGTCACATTCTCCTGACCGCGCTGTTTCCACCGCTGTCAAAAGATTTTTCGTGTTGAGATCATATGTTTGCTGAAGTTCCCGTTCATCCATTTGGCACGTAAATTTACTGCAAGCCTTCCCTCTTAACAACTTAATTTCTGGAATACATGCTAAAGATTTAAGTTCCCCTGTTGCTTGCCCCTTTAAAAACTGCACAATAAAAACGCGTTTTCCACATCCTGCCGCACGAACCGCCAAGCCAATAGCGGCGGTCGTTTTTCCTTTTCCATCACCGCAGTAAATGTGAATAAGTCCCTGCCTCATATGCCATCCTCCAATATTTGATAAATCATTTGCATGTCCAAACTTTCTCGTACCGCATTTGCAAGTTTTTCATACTGTTCTTCTCTGTATTCGGACAAATCAAAAGCCTGCACATTACTCCAATCAATTCCTTTTGCCTTGCAAAGCGAAATAATTAAAGCTTTCGCACACTTGGGATTATCAAAAATTCCGTGCACATAACTACCATAGACATTTCCGGAATATGCTCCATCCATCTTTGAACGTCCGTCTTCTGTCAGTAAATTCACAAGATTTCGGGCAGATACCGATGTTCCCATATGGATTTCATATCCCTCAATTGGCGCATGGGATAGTCCTTCAAGCATGCCATCAATCTTCATAAACCAACCAGTAACCCGTGTACGAACTTTTTGTTTTTCAAAAACAGTTTTGATTGGCAAAAGCCCCATACCATCTATTTGTCCGCCATATTCAACATTATTCGGGTCACTCAGAGTTTCCCCAAGCATTTGATATCCTCCGCAAATTCCAAACACCGCTCCGCCGGCTGATGCAAATTTTTGAATGGCAGATTCAAGCCCACACTGTCTCAGCCACAGCAAATCTTCTATCGTATTTTTTGTTCCAGGCAAAATAATTAGATCTGGATTTTTTAAATGAGAAACTGCCTTTACATAACGTACGGATACGCCGTTGATAGCAGAAAGTGCATTAAAATCCGTAAAATTGGATAACCGAGGCAAACGGATAACTGCGATATCAATCGCACCAATGGGGGTATGGGCATCCAACCGCTCAGATAGGCTGTCTTCATCATCAATATCCACGTTAATATACGGAATTACCCCAACGACCGGTTTTCCAGTTATATCGGATATCATATCGAGTCCCGGCTTCAAAATCGATTTATCCCCCCGAAACTTGTTGATAATCATTCCCTTGACAATTTCACGTTCATCCGGGTCAAGAAGCTGAATGGTTCCAGCTAGAGATGCAAACACTCCGCCACGATCAATATCTCCTGCCAGCAAAACCGGAGCTTTCGCAAGTTTTGCCATTCCCATATTGACAATATCATCGCTTTTTAAATTGATTTCCGCTGGGCTTCCTGCACCTTCCAATACAATGATATCATGCTGTGCGGCTAAGGAATTGTATGCATTCATAATCTCCGGCACAAGCCCACGTTTCATTTTAAAATAATCAGAAGCACTGTAATTGCCCAGCACTTTTCCATTTACAATCACCTGAGAGCCTGTATCACTGGATGGCTTAAGCAAAATAGGATTCATGCGTACAGATGGCTCAATTCCTGCGGCTTGTGCCTGCATAACCTGTGCACGCCCCATCTCCAATCCTTCGTTTGTTATGTACGAATTCAGCGCCATGTTTTGAGATTTAAACGGTGCAACAGAATAACCATCCTGCCGAAAGATTCGGCAAAGCGCAGCAGCTAAAAGACTTTTGCCCGCATTCGACATGGTTCCCTGCACCATTATCGCTTTTGTCATACATGATCTTCTCCCATCCTTATAGTTGTAAGTGCCGCAATCAGCCGCTCATTTTCATTGTGACTGCGTACAGCAATTCGATAAAATTGTTCATTCAGACCATGATAGTTGCTACAGGATCGTATTAAGATATTCTTTGTTAAAAGCTTTTCTTTTAAGTCTTTTGTGATGCATTTAAAAAAAATATAATTTGCATGTGAACCTATTACATGCATCCCTAATTTTTTAAAAGAACATAATAAATAATCCCGTTCCGTTTGGATAATTGAATGTACAGTATCCACATATTCCGTATCTTTTAATGCCGCAATGCCCGCTATCTGCGCCGGAGCAGAAACATTCCATGGCTGTCCACAGGATTCAATTGTGCGAACAAGCATTTCATCCGAGCAAAGTAAATATCCCAGCCTTAGTCCTGCCATGGCATATACTTTTGTAAATGCCCGTAATATAATCAAATTTGGGAATCGTTCCAATAAACCGATTTTTGAATGACGGTGTGCATCCTTTAGAAAAGGGACAAAACATTCATCCAGCAAAACACATATTTTGTTTTGTTTGCATTTTTCAATAATATTAGTGAGTAATTTCGGGCTGATCGGCTGTCCGGTCGGATTATTGGGATTACACAGCACTAGTAAATCCAATGGTTTATTAAGAATTGCAGTTATATCTTCTGTAATATTAAATCCATTTTTCTCATAAAGGAGATAATCAATCACGACACATTCTTCCAAACTTAAAGCCTTCCGATACTCGGAAAAAGTCGGCGCGGTAACCATAGCACAACGAGGTTTTAACACTTTCGCTATTTTATAAATCAGGTCAGCTGCACCATTTCCACAACAAATCCAGCGCTCAGACACCCCATGTTTATTTGCAAGAGCTGTTCTTAATTTGCGGCAGTATGGATCAGGATAGCGGTCCCAATGATCTATTGATGCAGTTAATGCAGATTTCACACTGTTCGGTAGTCCCAATGGGCTAATATTTGCGGAAAAATCCAGCAAATCTTGTGTGTGCGTACAAGAGTAGATGTCCCCGCCATGCATATCATTGCTCATAATGTTCTCCTATTAATGTAAAATAAGAATACTAACTAATTTGATCAGAGAAAAAATCAACACCATCAAAAAAGAGGTCATATACATCAGTCTATTTGCCAACTTGATATCTTTCGGAATGACAGTTCGATTCGCATCTCCGATGGTTGGCTTTTCACATAACACGCCGCCATAATAGGCATTGCCTGCAAGCTGTATACCCAATGCTCCGGCACAAGCTGCTTCTGTTTGGGCACTATTGGGACTTTTATGATTCCTTCGATCGCGCTTCCATATACGAAAAGCGCCTAATCCATCAAGTCCAGAAATGTATGCACCAACAATCATAATCCATGCGCATAAACGAGAAGGTATATAATTTGCCACATCGTCGAGTTTTGCAGCAAATTTTCCAAAAGAAAGATACCGTTCATTTTTATAACCAATCATTGAATCAAGCGTATTAATTGCTTTATAGCAAAACCCAAGAGGCATACCGCCAAGCATTAAATAAAACAGAGGCGCCGCTACCCCATCGGATGTATTTTCCGCTACCGTCTCCACGGCCGCTTTGGCCACTTCAATAGGTGAAAGATTTTTGGTATCTCTCCCCACAATCATAGAAACGGCTTTACGGGCAGCCAAAAGATCACCTTTTTGCAATTGTGCAAATACATTCATACTTTCTTTTCGTAACGATTTAACCGCAATTAATTGACTGCACAGAAATACCTCCAATAAAAATGCAGACCATCCGCCTATATAACGCTTAATTAAGTATAGGAGCAACCAACTGCCTCCGACAGACAACAGCACTACAAGCAATGTCATGATTAGGCCTCCGACAAACTCCCATTTCTTGGTTTTCGGAAGAATATGGCGAATCGGCTGTTCAAGACACGTAATGAGCCATCCAATAAAACGTACTGGGTGAGGCATCCAATGCGGATCTCCAATAAGCAAATCAAGCAGAAAGCCCAACGCTACCACCGAAACCCCATAAAACATCCTTAATCCCCCATCATTACTTTCTTTACGTTTATTAGCTCTCGTTGTTTAAACCAT
>CALLQM010000097.1 GCA_938014855.1 uncultured Clostridia bacterium
GTTAGCTATCATCACTATATGCCAAGCCTTGCCGCAATATGCCGCCCTGACGCGCTTTTGAACCCATGTTTCTGCCATATTTGCGAAAAAATGTTTGCGCATAGAGCATGCCATAAAATGATCGATTGAATTCGCTCTTAATAAAATTTATGCAAACATATTCGCATAGATGTCCCAATTTAAATACTTATAAAAAAACAAGCAGGAAAAGCGAATCGCTTTTCCTGCTTGTTTTATAAATCATCTGCGTCCTGAACTGGTTTTTCTCCCATTTCCATTGGTTTGCCGGTATAGCTGCCCTGTGGATCGGTCGGGCTGGGCGGTATATCCGTTACCTTTTTTGCAGTTGCTTTCACACGGGATTTTACACCTTCCGGAGCAGGCTGAAATGGTTTAACTTTTGCCAATTTTTATTCCTCCATCTGTTTGCCTAGAAAAACTGCTCCCACTTGAATGAGTTTAATTTCCGTTTCGGTTGCCGGAACAGGATTGTCGCCGGCAATAAACATCAGACTGCCGCAAACATCTCCTGCTGCAATAATCGGAGCCTGCACAAGTGCATACCGATCAACGCCTTCTACCGGCTGCATCTTTTTGCCATCTCCGGTAACTGCAAAACTGCGTCGCTGTTCCATCATTTCTTCCAGTGCCGGAGATACTCTGCGTTCAAGCAGTTCTTTTTTCGGAATTCCCGCTACACTGATTACATGGTCTCGGTCACAGACAACGACTGGATATCCTCCTATCTTATTGAGCACCTCTGCATACTGCGATGCAAAAGACGAAAGCTCGCCGATTGGGGAATATTTCTTAAAAATTACCTCCCCATCATTATCCGTATATATTTCAAGAGGGTCACCCTCTCTTATGCGCATCGTGCGCCGGATTTCTTTCGGGATGACCACGCGCCCGAGATCATCAATACGTCTCACTATTCCCGTGGCTTTCATCAAAGTTGTCCTCCTTTCTTCTGCTTGTGCTGGAACACACCTCTCACCTTTTGCCATTCATATGTTAAAAAAAACCAAAAGTTTGATTTATGGATGTATTTGGCTTTTTATGACATATTCTTTTGCGATTTGGCTCTGACTGTATTCCATTCACTGCAAGGTTATTATTGACTGACAAAATCGGATTTATGTGGAAAGTATGTACGAAACAAAAGGAATCTTATGGAATTTTAAACATTT
>CALLQM010000098.1 GCA_938014855.1 uncultured Clostridia bacterium
TTGCTGCAATTAAAGATTCCACCGGTGATTTTACCAATACCGAAGAATATCTGCGTCTTACTGCAGATGTTCGTGATAAATTTAACGTTCTGCTTGGACGTGACACGCTGATTTATGCGGGCCTTTGCTACGGAGCATCCGGAGCAATTGCAAGCTGCGCGAATGTTGCGCCCCGTATCACAGCCGATATTTACGATAAGTATATTGCCGGTGATTTTGCCGGCGCCTTAAAAGCGCAGTATACGCTGGCGCCGCTTCGCATTGCCTGCAACATGGGAACTTTTCCAGAAGTCATCAAAGAAGGGCTGATGCTTCAGAATATTCCGGTCGGCAAATGCTTGGAGCCGATTCAGGAATTGACCGGACCGCAAAAAGAGACCCTGAAAAAAGTTCTCGAGGATATGAACCTGATATAAAAGGCATTTTAAAAATCAAAGGAGAATGATTATGAAAAAGGCACTAGCACTTATTTTGGCTCTTGCCACTACCACAGGACTGCTGACCGCGTGCGGCAAAACAAAAACCACCCCTGCGAGCAGTACCGCAGCAAGCACTGCACAAGCCTCTGTAAGCAGTGAGGATGAACCGGCTGTCAATCCATTTGAGGGCATGGATATTCGCGTTGTCATCGGTTCCACTTCCACCTCCGGCGACAGCTACCTCATTGCGGAAACCACATCCCGCTATCTTGCAAAAGAACTCAGCGCCAACATCAAGGTGGACGCAGTGGGTGCGGCAGAAGCACTGGACGCTATGCAGACTTCCAAACCCGACGGCAAAACACTGATGATGTTCCACGATATGACCTATCTAAGCGTTTTGTTTGGTGCACAGTCGGAAGATTATGCATTGGAAAACATGACAGTCGGGCCCCGCATGGCGCAAAACCCCGGTGCCTGCTGGGCGGCCACTAAAACTGCACCTTATAACGATCTAAAGGAATTGGCTGAATACCTCAAAGCAAACAAAGATGCCACCGTCCGCATGGCATGTGAATCCGGCGGCGTTTCCCATATTGCTTTCATTGTGTATTATCAGTGGGTTGCCGAGACTTACGGGCAGGATGTAGCGGATCGGATTGTGGTGGTGATCGGCGGTTCCACAACGGATAAATGTCAGCTTCTGTGGGACGGCAACTGCGATGTAATTTTTGCAGACTATACTTCCCTATATGATTTCACCCAGACCGAGGACGAAAAGATCGCGATGAAATACATGGGCGTTCTGGATAAAATCTCTGGAATCGAAGTTCCTACCTACTTGGATATGGGGATCACCATGAATGGCGAAGATTTTAATTTTTCAAAAGATTTCGTGATCTATGCTCCAAAAGACCTTCCATCGGACATGCTGGACGCGCTTAATGCCGCAATGAAAAAAGTTGCAGACAACCCTGCTTATCAAGCGGATTTAGAAAAAATGACCTACCGCGCCGCATACCTGCCAAATAACGAATCGGAATTCTTCCTTTATGCAAAACGGGACAGCTTAGCAGAACTCATTACGAATGCTCCGTCTATGGATGATCTGGTTCAGCAATAAAAAGGAAAACGTGGGGTACATCCTATGTGCCCCACTCCTTTTAATTCGTTTGATAATTTTGCACAAGGAAATGAGGAAAAGCCATGTTTAAAATTAAATATGTCCCCGCCACTGCTCATTGGATTATGCCTCCGATTCTTATCGGGGTGCTGATTATCCTGCTTATAGCGCTCACCATTCAGCGAATGATAAAATGCAAACGCGAAAACAAACCGTTTTTTGCATGGAAAGATTACCATTTTTTTATAAAAGATTATAACAAACTCTGTCTTTGGGGCACCTTGGTGCTCTTTGTATCCTACATCTTTCTTATGAAGCTGATCGGTTTCTTAGCGGCCAGCATTTTGTGCATTTTTCTCTATAATGTACTGTTTGCCGATATGGAACATCTTCGGGCGCTTTTCACCGCATCCCATGAAAAGTCCTCTGTCAAAAGCGCCGGGATACGCAGTATTATAACTTCTCTGACCGTTTCGGTTGTGTTCTCTGTTGTCGTCTGGTATCTGTTCGGCCAGGTGTTCAAAGTTACCTTGCCATAAGAAAGGAGAGAAACAAACTATGCTTTCAATCGGTATCACTCATTTTTTGATGGCAGCTCTCGGTGTTCTCGTCGGCATCATTTTCGGCGCACTTC
>CALLQM010000099.1 GCA_938014855.1 uncultured Clostridia bacterium
CTATGAAAGAAATCATCAAAAAAGCTAGGAATGTTGAACAAGCGATTGAGCTTGCATGCCGCGAGCTTGGCGCACCGCGTGACCAAGTTGACTTTGAGATTATCGATCTTCCCAAACGTGGTTTTTTTGGACTGCGCAATACTCCTGCCAAGGTACGCGTTTATATAGAAGAGCCCGAAACAGTCGAACCGGAAATCCAGGCTGAACCTATTAGAACTCGTGAGAAAAAAGAGGACAAGCCGGAAAGGCCGGCTCGTCAGAAACCGGCGCCGAAAGAAGAACCCAGACGCAGTAAACCGGCGCAAAAGCAGGAAAAAGGGCAGTCGGATGCCAAACAGCCTGCTGAAAAACCCCGCAATCACGCGCCGCAGCCGCAAAAAGAAGCGGAACAGCTCCAGTTTGTGGGCGTGGATCAAGTGGACGGAAAAGCGAAAGTTGCCGCCGATTATGTCCATAGTGTGCTCACCGAAATTGGCGTGACCGCGGAAATTACCGTTGCTTTTACAGATAATGGAATTATTCTGCGCTTGTCCGGCGAAGGACTGGGTGTTATCATTGGCCGCCGCGGAGAAACTTTGGATGCTCTGCAGTATCTGACTGGACTGGTGGCAAACCGCCAAGAAGGCGAATATATGCGCGTGACGATCGATTCCGGCAACTACCGGGAAAAACGCGAGCGCACGCTTCAGCAATTGGCCAAGAAACTATCGGCTTCTGCCATCCGTTATGGCAGCCCGTCCACGCTGGAACCGATGAATCCGTATGAACGCCGGATCATCCATTCCACTGTTTCAAAAATTGACGGGGTTTCCTCATCTTCCGTCGGGGAAGAACCGAACCGCCGCGTAGTGATCACACCGGATCGCCTGCGTCCGCAGTCTGGAAACCGCGGCAGGGGAGGACGAGGCCGGCCGCGCAGAAATGACCATCGGGATGGCGGAGATAACCGTCGGCGCGGCAATAATAATGCCAACCGTCCTGCTAACCGGGGAAAACCGGGAGAAACGGCTCAGCCGACATCCACCGATGTGGATCGTGCTTATGCAAAACAACTTGAACAGACACCGTGTCCGGCTCCTACAAATTCCCAGCCAGCTGAAAAGCCGGAATCCGCGCCTGTTCGCACGGAAATTCGCAGTGAGGTCAAAGACCTTCCACTGTATGGGAAAATTGAACTGTAAAGTTCTGTGATAGACAAAAGGGGAGGTTTCATGTGAAACACTCCCTTTTTTAATCAATTTTGTGAACTCTTTGCCATAATCGGCAAAGAATGGGGGAATTCCATGGATATCAATACAATTGCGGCAATCGCAACTCCGCTTGGTGTCGGGGGAATCGGTGTGGTGCGTATCTCCGGCCCCGATGCATTTGCAGTTGCCGACCGGATGCTGCGGGTTGTTGGGCATCCTGCCGTTTCCAAAATGCCGGGGTACACCTGCGCATACGGCCGCGCTTTTGATGCGGACGGCGATATCGACGAAGTGATCGTGACCGTTTTCCGTACGCCCCGCAGTTTTACCGGGGAAAATGTGGTGGAGATCTCGTCGCATGGCGGGGTCTATATTGTCCGGCGCATTCTGCGCGCCTGTTGTGAAAATGGTGCGCGTCCGGCACTTGCTGGAGAATTCACCAAACGTGCGTTTTTAAATGGAAAGCTCGATCTGACTCGCGCCGAAGCGGTGGCGGATTTGATTGCCGCGCAGGGGAAACAGGCGGCAAAAGCCGCGCTGACCGCGCGGGATGGTGCGCTGTTCCATAAAATTGACGATATTTGCAGCCGCTTGGTTGGACAGGCGGCTCATTTGGCCGCAT
>CALLQM010000100.1 GCA_938014855.1 uncultured Clostridia bacterium
GTACGATTATTCGGAAGACGGAATCTCCTATACGTTCTCCATCGTACCGAATGCTCTCGGCAAACAGCCGCAGGAAAAAATTCAAAACCTTGCTTCTCTTCTGGACGGCTATTTTGCAGAGCGCGGCCACCATATCAATGTCAATGTGCTAAATCGTGAAGTGCTTCTCGATGCTATGGAACATCCGGAAAACTATCCTCAGCTGACCATTCGTGTTTCCGGTTATGCGGTGAATTTTATCAAGCTCACAAGAGAACAGCAGCTTGACGTCATCCACCGCACCTTCCATGAGAGGTTTTAATCGTGAGTGCGCACAGTGACGATACCGTAAAAGGTCGAATCCATTCCGTTGAAACATTTGGCGCGGTTGACGGTCCAGGCATCCGATACGTTGTCTTTTTCCAAGGATGCCGTCTGCGCTGTCTTTACTGCCACAACCCCGACTCGTGGGCACTGGGTGGCGGAAAAGAGGTCACCGTTGGGGAACTGCTCGCCGATATCGAGCATTATCGCAATTTCATCAAAGGCGGAGGTGTCACCCTTTCGGGCGGCGAACCTCTGCTCCAGCCGGACTTTGCGGCCGCGCTTTTGCGGGGCTGTAAACGCTTGGGATTTCATACCGCGCTGGATACCGCAGGCAGTGTTTTGCTGAACGTTTCACAAAACGTGATTGATGAGGCGGACATGCTCCTGTTGGACATGAAATCGAACGATCCGGCATTATGTGAAACGCTGACCAAATCGGAAAACGCGCTCTCGCTTTCCATGAAAACGCTGGAATACTGCGAGCAGACCAACAAACCTGTTTGGATTCGTCATGTGCTGGTTCCCGGCTATACGCTGTCTGCCCCGATGCTCGAAAAACTTGCCAACTATCTCAGTAAGTTTTCCTGTATTCAGCGTGTCGACCTTCTGCCTTTTCACAAAATGGGAGAATTCAAATGGGCGGAACTGCATGAGCCCTATGAACTGACCGATACGCCTGCACCTTCCTCAGAGGAATTAAAATTAGCGAATGATATTTTTAAAGCGTATCATTTAATGGTATAACATAAAAAAGATAAAGCCGGAGCCTAATTCTATCGATTGATAGAAATTAGGCTCCGATTTTTTTGTTAACATATTATTTTTAGACATTTTTTGCATTTTGCTTACGCATGGTTCTTAGCCAATTTGCCGATTTATAATGAACATTTTTAGGTATTTTTAATAAAATTATCGCATCAACAAATCATATTACCGTATATATTTTTGAAATGCTCTCAATTAAAAAGAGCAAAATATGCACGATTTCGTAACTGAGAGCCAAAAAATATCGTGTTATTTCTTTTTTGTTTTGATAGAATGAAGAAAAGGAAAGGCAATCACCAAAATGTAAAAAGGGAGGAAAAATCATGAAGAAGTTCATCGCAATCAGCTTAGCAGCAACGTTAGCACTGGGTTCGTTTGCCGGATGCGGCAAAGCGGAGTCAGAGGTTGCAGAGCAGTCTGAGGCACCCGCATCTTCGCAAGCATCTTCTGAAGAAGCGGCGGAAGGCAGCAATGAACCCGTTACACTTAGAGTTCAGTGGTGGGGCGGCGACGACCGTCATGAAGCAACCCTAAAAGCGATTGAAGCATTCGAAAAGAAATATGATTATATCACCATCGAGCCGGAATACGGCGGCTGGGATGGTCATGCAGAAAAAGTAAATACCCAATTTGCCGGCGGCACAGCGGCGGATGTGCTCCAGATCAACTATGACTGGATCCCAAACCTTTCCCCGGACGGACAAGGATTCTTTGATCTAAGCACAGCAGAGGAACTCGATCTTTCCAACTGGGATGAATCTGTTTTGAAATTCGGTTACAGCAACGGTGTCCTAAATGCGATTCCAGTCTCCATTACAGGACGCAGCTGTTACTATAATAAGACTACATACGATAAGCTCGGAATCGAAATCCCAAAAACCTGGGATGATCTAAAAGCCGCAGGTGCCAAATTCCAGGCAGCAGGCGAAAATATGTATCCGTTTGACCTGGATACCGGTTCCGGTTTTACCTCTTGGTATGCCGCATGCGTTTATGAACAGCAGAAAACCGGCAAAAAGTTCATTGACGATAACGATCAGCTCGGCTTCACCGTGGAAGAAATCAAAGATGCGCTTGATTTCTACATGAGTCTTGAGGAATCCAAGGCAATTCGCACACAGCCGACTCGTATGAATGACGCCGGTGAAACCGCTCTTTACCAAACCGACAACTTTATTTCTGGCGATGTCGCAGGCGTTTTGGAATGGAGCTCATCCATTGGTAAATTCGTAAAAGTTCTCGAAGAAAAAGAAACTCCGGAAGAACTTGTATTGGGCGATCTCCCAGTAATGGAAGGCGCAAAAATGAACGGCTGGTTCATGAAACCTTCCCTGTTGTTCGCCATCAATGCAAAAACAGAGCATCCGAAAGAATCTGCGTTGTTCCTCAATTATCTGCTCAACGATCCGGAATCTGCTGTTATCCTCGGTTCTTCCCGCGGTATCCCTGCCAGCAAATCCGCAATTGAAGCACTGAATGCCGACAATTCGCTTGAAAACAACCTTTCTTATCTTGGCACTCAGCAGATTTTAAATAGTGATCCCTGCATCATCAGCCCATTTATGGAAAATGCAGAACTTAAAGAAGTTTACAAAGCAACAATTGAAGCCGTCTCTTATGGTTCAGCCACCACACAGGAAGCTGCCCAGACCATGTACGATTCGGTCACTAATATTCTTGGTGAATTGACTGCCTAAAAAACGTATAACAGAGCTTTTACGATACGGGTGCGTCTTTTAGACACACCCGTATTGTAAACTATCTTTGCATCACAAGGAGGATTACTATGTCACAAGCAACTGCCGTAAAGCCTGCCGCAGGGGCAACTGTGAAAAAAATCCGAAGACATAAGGGGAAACTCGGCGAAAGCCGTTACCATGGTCTTTTGTATATTGCACCATGGCTCATTGGATTTCTGGTTTTTACACTTTATCCCATTGTTGCATCGTTCTATTTAAGTTTTACCAAGTATAATCTTGTATCCGCACCGAAATTTGTCGGGCTGGATAACTATGTCCGCATGTTTAAAGACCCAACATTCCGAAAAGCGCTCTCCGTTACTTTTCAATATGTGATTTGGGAAGTCCCGCTAAAGCTGGCATTCTCGCTGTTTGTGGCAATGATCCTGAATATGAAACTTCGTGGCATCAACTTTTTTCGAACAGCTTACTACATTCCCTCCATTTTGGGATCGAATGTCGCAATTGCGGTTCTTTGGAAGTTTTTGTTCCAATCAAATGGTCTGGTCAATCAGGTGCTCAACGCCGTAGGAATTGCGAATGTCGGTTGGTTCGGCCAGCAATTCCCCGCTTTGATGACAATTGTTTTGCTGCGTGTATGGGAGTTTGGTTCCACAATGGTCATTTTCCTCGCGGCACTCAAAAGTCTTCCGCAGGATGTCTACGAGGCGGCATCGGTGGACGGATGTACGAAATTCAAGCAGTTTTTCAAAATTACCATCCCCCTGCTCAGCCCGACCATTTTCTTTAACTTTGTCATGCAGATGATTCAGGCATTTCAGGAATTTAACGCACCATACCTGATTACAAAGGGCGGTCCGCAAAAAGGAACCTATCTGCTTCCGATGCTGATTTATGAGCATACCTTTAAGTATTTCAAAATGGGATATGCGGCGGCAATGTCTTGGCTGCTGTTTATCATTATCATGATTTTGACCGCCTTTACATTCAAAGGCTCGAAATACTGGGTATTCTATAGCGATGAAGGAAAGGGGGCTGGCGAAAAAGATGCATAGTACCGAATTTAACACCCGCACGAAAACTCGAAAGAGGATAAAATATGTCGTTTTATACTCTTTGTTGATTATTGTTGCAATTATTATGCTTTATCCGATGTTGTGGCTGTTCGGTGCGTCTTTTAAAAACAACGCCGAAATCCATTCCTCTATCTGGTTTATGCCGAAATCATTCAGTATTCAACCCTACATCGATGGTTGGCGCACCGGAACACAGTATACCATGGGGCACTATTTTGCCAACACATTCAAAATCGTCATCCCGCGTGTCATTTTCACCAGCATTTCTGTGACATTGACCGCTTACGGATTCGCACGTTTTGATTTTCCGTTCCGTAAACAATGCTTTGCTCTGCTGATTGGCACGCTCCTTCTGCCCAAAGTCATTCTGCGCATCCCGAGCTATCTGATGTGGAACTGGTTCGGTTTGTTGGATACCTATGCACCGCTGACACTGCCATCGCTGTTTGCGAACGACGCGCTGTTTGTATTCATGCTGATTCAATTTTTCCGCGGAATTCCGAAAGAACTCGACGAAGCGGCAAGAATTGATGGATGCGGTCGGTTTATGACACTAATTCGGATACTCATTCCTGTGATTAAACCTGCAATCACATCGATTGCGCTGTTTACATTCATGTGGACAATGAACGACTTTATTGGTCCGTTGATCTTTATTTCCAGCGTGGAAAAATATCCGATTACCATTGCTCTGCGTATGTCTATGGATGCGACCGGGTCCGGATATGACGAAAACCGCATCATCGCGATGTCCATTGTCAGTTTGATTCCTTCCATTACGGTATTTATGTGCGCACAGAGCCAATTTATTGATGGAATTACCACCGGAAGTGTAAAAGGATAATTAGACGCAAAACAACCCCGTTTTTAACGGGGCTGTTTTTAAACTTACTGTTCTTCGTGATAAAACTTGCGGTATTGTTGGGGCGAAAGACCGGTTCCCTGCTTAAAAATGCGGCTGAAGTGAGCCGGAGTTTGAAATCCGGTTTGCTCCGCAATCGCAGAAACACGCATACGGGTCGTCTCCAGCAAGTTCCTTGCCGCACGAATACGCACGCTGTTGATATATTCCACAAGAGTTAGGTTTGTGGTCTTTTTAAAAAGCCGGCTCAGATAGTAGGGACTAATATAAAAGTGAGCGGCAATTTCCGGCAGAGAGAGGCTTGTTTGATAATTTTGAGCAATATAGCTGGAAATCATATCAATCGTCTTGTTGCTGATGGTCGGCATTTTTTCATGCTTGCTTTTTTGTTCGTCAAAACTATCCTTGAGGTAAAACAAAAGCTCGACTAACAGCACTTTGCAAAACGGTTCCGCCTCCCATTCCGGACTGTTGCGCGCTTCCCACATTCGCTCCATTAAACTTTGTATCAATCCCTGCATCTTCATCGACATCGGAAGCAGTTTGATATCTTCATCAAAAAAGGAGCACAGATCGATATTCCCAAGTCCCTTGACAACATCTTGAATATACTCACAGTTAAAATTTAATACATAACGCTTATAAGGCGTATTATCAACGGAACACGTTTTATGTACTTCGTCTTTGCCGACAATGACAACATTTCCGGTATTGACGAGATAGACCGCATCATTGATAAAGAACTTTCGGCAGCCTTCCTGCTGAAAATAAATCTCATATTTTTTATGCAGATGGAATGTGCGCATATCATACCCAAAATCACGGTGCAGCTTGTCAATAAAAAAATCACAGTGCGGGGAATAAACAACCTCTTTCACCATGCAACCGCCTCCATCTGCCTGTTTCTTTTTAGTTTATCATAAACAGAAAAAAATAACAAAATATTTATGAATTGGTGTTTAATATGAACTTTCATCTATTGGAACTTTTTGTAAGAAGCGCTTCTTTTGAGCTGGAAAATCACGATATCTACTGCACAAAAGAGCCGTATCATGTCTTTTTGAACGGAAAAAAGGTCCTTTCCGACCGAACCGAAAATGTTTTTTCTCTTTACCATCTAAAACCCAACACCCACTATACGGTTGAGCTTGTATCCGGGAATCAAAAAGAGCGCGTCACGTTTTGTACACCCGAAGAAACCGTTCTTCTTGATGTACGGGATTTTGGCGCAGTCGGCAATGGCAAAGACTCTGCAGCCGCGTCGCTGCAGGCCGCTGTTTTGAGCTGTCCGGCCGGTGGAACCGTGTATGTTCCAAAGGGTGTTTTTTTATCCGGCCCGCTTTTTTTAAAAAGCGGAATCACATTGTATTTGGATGAGGGAGCCGTTATTTTAGGTGAAACCGACCGCTCCAAATATCCGATTCTTCCAGGTGTTACTACTTGCGCAAATGAGACCGATGAATATTATTTGGGCACATGGGAAGGCAATCCGCTCGATTCGTTTGCAAGCCTGCTTACAGGAATCGAAGTAAAAGACGTCAACATCACCGGACAAGGCATCGTAGATGCCAATGCTGAAAATGGGGACTGGTGGACAAATGTAAAAGAAAAGCGCGGCGCATGGCGTCCAAGAATGCTGTTTTTATGCCGTTGCAGCAACATCCGTGTGCAGGGCGTTACGTTCCGCAATTCCTACGCGTGGACGATTCACCCCTATTTTAGCTCATATATCCGGTTTTTAAATATATCTGTAAAAAACGATGCATGTTCGCCCAATACCGACGGAATCGATCCGGAATCCTGCAAAGATGTTCACATTATCGGCGCACGCATTTCTGTGGGCGACGATTGCATTGCAATCAAATCCGGCAAACGATTTATGGGCGAAAAGCTGAAAACACCTTCTTCCGACATCCTCATTCGCAACTGCCTGCTGGAACGCGGTCACGGCGGCATCGTAATCGGAAGCGAAGTATCTGGCGGAGTTCATAATGTACAGGTGCGCCAATGCCTTCTAAAAAATACCGACCGCGGACTGCGAACCAAAACCAGACGCGGACGCGGACGCAACTGCAATTTAGATGGCATCCTATTTGAAAACGTGCAGATGGACGGCGTTATGACCCCATTTGTCATTAACATGTTCTATTTTTGCGATCCGGACGGTCACACCGACTATGTTCGTGACAAATCTGCGCATGAAGTCAACGAGGAAACCCCACATATCGGCACACTGGTCTGCCGTAACATCACCTGCACCAATTGCAGCATTGCCGGCGCATTCTTTTATGGTCTGCCCGAAGTGCCGATTGATTGTGTAGAACTTGAAAACGTCTTCATCTCCTTTTGCCCGGATGCGCAGGCAGGATATCCGGCCATGATGGATGATATTGAACAGACAAAAAAACTGGGGCTGTTCGCCTATAACCTAAAAAAACTCTCGTTAAAAAATGTAAAGATTAAAGGATATGAGGGAAAGCGCGTCTTAACCAATGCAATCGGTCAAATAAGCGAGGAGGAATAGCCAGTGGAAAAACGAAAAGCAGATACCGGCTGTCTAACGGTTTGGCTTGACCAGTTCATTGCAAACAGCAATGCACAAAATCCTGCTTGGAATGTCGAAAAGATTCGCTCCGGACATCCAAACAAATGGAACTATGTTGACGGCTGTATGATCTATGCGGTTTTAAAATTGTACGAACTTACCAAGGATGAAACATATCTGCGCTTTGCAGATGAATTTATCGGATGGTTTGTTCAGGAGGACGGCTCCATCCAAACCTACGACCAGCAGGAATACAATTTGGACAGCGTCAATTCCGGTAAAGTCCTGTTTACGCTTTATGACCTAACCGGAAAAGAGCGTTATCGCAAAGGAATCGATACGATTTATAGACAGCTACTGCATCATCCGCGCACAAAAGAAGGCAGTTTTTGGCATAAAAAGATCTATCCAAATCAAGTGTGGCTGGACGGGCTTTATATGGCTCAGCCGTTCTACATGGAATATGAAACGCGGTTTGACAACATGCGCTGTTTCAAGGATATTATCCATCAATTTTTGTGCGTTCGAAAGCATCTGCGCGACGAAAAAACCGGTCTTTATTACCACGGTTATGACGAGTCACGCAAAATGTTTTGGGCAAACCCCGATACCGGTTGTTCCAAACATTTTTGGACGCGCGCGCTCGGCTGGATGGTCTGCGCGCTGTCCGACACGTTAGAAGTGATGGACGAACAGCTTTATTATGAGTATCGTCAGCTTTCGGATATGCTCAAAGAATTCATTGACGCGATTTTGCCGTATCAGCACACAAGCGGTATGTTTTATCAAGTAATCGATCACCCCGATGCACCCGGAAATTACTTGGAAACAAGCGGAACCATGCTGATCGCCTACGGAATTTTAAAGGCGGTTCGTCTGCGTCTTTTGCCAAGACGGTACCGCATTTATGGCGAACAAGCCTTTTATGGTACAATTGACCGCTATCTTCGCAAGGATGAAAACGGACAGTTTATTCTCGGTGGAATCTGCCTGGTCGCAGGACTGGGTGGTACAGATAAGCGCGACGGTTCTCTTGCCTATTATTTAAGTGAACCGGTTGTGGAAAACGAAGCAAAGGGTGTTGGACCTCTGCTGATGGCTTATACAGAAATTCTGCGCAATGAGACCGAATCTTAAAAAGGTGGCCGTGGTATGCAATTAGTCGTAGCAAAAGACGGACAAGGCGATTATCGTACAATTGGCGAAGCGATTGAAGCAATCCCATACGAAGAACCATCCACAGTGCGAATTAAGCCGGGCATCTATCGTGAAAAACTATTTTGTGACAAGGCTGATCTAACTCTGATTGGGGAAGATGCAGACAACACCGTGCTTTCTTGGGGAGACGGAGCATCCCACATCCATGCCGACGGCACAAAATTTGGCACGTTCCGCAGTTATACCGCTTTTTTTGGCGGCTGCCGTTTGAACGTAGAAAACCTGACGATTGAAAACACAGCGGGTGATGGACGAATTGCCGGACAGGCGATTGCCGCATATGTGGATACCAAAACCGCATATTTTCAGAACGTACGACTGCTCGGCCGACAAGATACCCTGTTTGCCGCGCCTTTGCCTCCTGCTCCCCGCATTTCGGGTTCTTTTGTTGGACCGCGCAAAATGGCTCCAAGAACGCCATCCACGCAATACTATTCGAATTGCTCGATCGAGGGCGATATCGACTTTATCTTTGGAGGTGCGCAGGCTGTTTTTGATGGCTGTGAAATTGTATCGCTTAATCGCGGGGAATCCGTCAACGGCTATGTTACGGCTCCCTGCACGCCAAACGAGCAGGAGTTCGGCTTTTTGTTCCTGCGCTGTCATCTGAAAAGCAGCTGCCCGGCAGAAACGGTTTATCTTGGCCGTCCATGGAGAGCGTTCGGGAAAGCAGCTTTTTTGGAGTGTGAGATGGACAACCATATCATACCCGCCGGCTGGGACAACTGGAGCAATGCGGAAAACGAAAAAACGGCTTGGTTTGCGGAATATCAAAATTCCGGTGCAGGAAATCAGCCGACAAAGCGGGTTTCATGGTGTAAAATGCTGAGCAAACCGCAGGCAGAACGAATTGTTTCCCACATTCAAACGCTCAAAGAGCAATGCCAAACCCCAAAAAAATAACTGGATAAACGACCATGCGGCGGCCGAATGGCCGCCGCATGGTT
>CALLQM010000101.1 GCA_938014855.1 uncultured Clostridia bacterium
TTTCCAGTATCATGGTGCAGAACATAAAACGATCGCCTGCTATGAAGCCGGCGAGGAACTGACTCCTGAAAATGCTCTGAAATATCCGCGGTTTCATCCCCGCTGTGGTACCAGCTTTATGCTGATTGTACTGATTATATCCATTATTGTCTTTTCGGTTGTCACTTGGAGCAGTATTTGGATGCGTGTAGCATTAAAAATTCTCTTGCTTCCGGTCGTGGTCGGCATTTCTTACGAAATCATTCGCTTTGCCGGACGCCATGACAATGCTTTGACCCGTGCAATTTCGGCGCCGGGACTGTGGCTTCAGAATTTTACCACGTTTGAACCGGATGAATCCATATTGGAAGTTGCCATCCAGTCAATGATGCCCTGCATTCCCGAAGATGAAAATGAGGATCGAATCGCATGACATTGGAAGAATTGTACCGCGCCGCTTATAAAAGCTGTCATTCAAACGCGCAGGAGGATTCCTGCGCGTTTGATCTATCCGTTCTATTCGAACATGTCATGGGTGTATCGCGCTATCGCCTGCCAATAATCGGTCATCAACAGGCAGACGAGCGAAAAGCCGCCGAATTTTTGGCTTTGTGCCAACGCTACGCACAAGGTTTTCCTTTGCAATATCTCATCGGCGAATGGGAATTTTATGGCTTACCCTTTCAAGTTGGTGAAGGGGTTTTAATTCCCCGCCCGGATACGGAAATTCTTGTGGAAACTGCTTTAAAGCTGATGAAATCCAAGCAAAACCCCGTCATTGCAGATCTTTGCTCCGGTTCGGGCTGTATTGCCGTTGCAATCGCGCATGAGCGGCCGGATGCCACCGTCTACGCGCTTGAACTCTCCATGCAGGCATTTTCCTATCTGACGGAGAACATCGCCAAAAACGGCGTTCACGTGCATGCACTGCAATGTGATGTGTTGGCTCCTCCCCCACTTCCGCCTCTTGATTTGGTTGTATCCAATCCACCGTATATTCCGGATTGTGAAATGGAGACATTGCAAAAGCAAGTCACGTTTGAACCAAAAATGGCGCTATCCGGCGGCAAAGATGGTTATGCTTTTTACCGCCGCCTGCCCGCAATGTATCATCCGCTTTTAAAGCCCAACGGAGCCATTGCCTTTGAAACGGGCTATAACCAAGCAAACCAGGTTGCACAAATCCTGTCAGAAAACGGTTATCATGAAATCAATATTCAAAAAGACCTTGCCGGAATCGAGCGGGTCGTATACGGATCTCGTACAAAAAACCCATAAAAAAACCCGCTGTACGCGGGTTTTTTCTTTTATACGGGCTGTGCAACTTTTTCTTCACAAAGAATGGTTCGGTATAGCTGAATATACTCTCCTGCCGAACGTTTCCAAGTAAAATCGCTCTGCATACCGTTATGCACGGCTTTTTTCCACAAGTCTCTGTTATAATACAGACCTGCCGCACGGTCAATCGCACCGAGCATATCATGTGCATTATACGTTTTAAAGGTAAATCCATTTCCGTCAAGGTTTTCCCCAACATCGATAATGGAATCTTTGAGCCCACCCGTCTCACGAACAATGGGAAGCGTGCCATAGCGCAGCGAAACCATTTGCGCCAAACCGCACGGTTCGCTTTTGGACGGCATCAAGAATGCATCACAACCGGCATAAATTTTTCTTGCCAAATCCGGAATAAAACCGATTTTTACCGCCATCTTTCCGGGATATTTTGCCTGCATCTCTTGGAAAAAGCTCTCAAACATAGAATCTCCTGATCCCAAAGCCGCTACCTGCAGCTCTCTTTTCATTAAATCTTCAAAAATATACTGGATCAAATCAATCCCTTTATGCGCCACAAATCGGCTGACAATACCGATCAGCATTACATCTTTGTCTTGAGAAAGTCCCATCGTTTTTTGCAGTTCGATCTTATTGATCATTTTCTTTTCAAGCGTATCCGGTCCGTAATTTTCATAAAGCGCAGAATCCATTTCCGGATTGTAGCTGACGGTATCGATTCCATTTAAAATACCCATCAATTTATGCTCGTTCGCTTTTAACAACGGATCTAATCCATGCGCAAACCAAGGATCGGTAATCTCTTTGGCATAGCTTGGGCTGACGGTCGTTACATAATCGCTGACTTCGATTGCCGCCTTCATCATATTAAGACATCCATCGTACAACATCGTTGGAGCGGCATCATACGGAAGTCCCAAAACATCCGTCGCGATTTCCATCCCATATTTTCCTTGATACTGGATATTGTGAATGGTAAATACCGTTTTGATTGTTTCATATTGTTCATTAGAGCGGTAAAACGTATTGAGATAAACAGGAATCATCGCAGTCTGCCAGTCGTTGCAGTGAATGATCTCCGGTTCAAAGTCAATGTATTGAATCATTTCCACAACCGCTTTGGAAAAGAACGCAAACCGCTCGGCGTCATCATAAAATCCGTAGATTCCGCCTTCACGCTTAAAATAGTATTCGTTATCGATAAAATAATAGATAACACCATTGTGATTAGACTGAAACACACCGCAATATTGATTGCGCCAACCTAAATTGACGTAAAAATTGCAGACAAATTTCATATTTTCACGCAGTTCCGGTTTGATCGAGCTGTAAAGCGGAAGCACTACACGGCATGCGTGCTGGTGGTTCCGGATTGCCCTCGGAAGCGAACCTGCAACATCTCCAAGGCCGCCTGTCGCGATAAACGGTGCCGCCTCTGATGCAACAAATAAAATCTTCATTTTGAACCTCCCTGTGCTGTATCGATTTGATTGCTGTCCGGATTGCTATCCTTTTATTTTTATCATATCGTCTTACCTTTTGCAATAAAAAGCGGGTAGGTTTCGTAGCCTACGAGCGTCCCAGACTTCTTAATCAGTACATTTTTATCTGTAATGACATATTCAAGATGCGTATTATCGCTAATCATCGTATTCTGCATGATGATACAATTTTTGATTACTGCACCTTTACCAATCCGAACACCGCGGAATATGATCGAGTTTTCCACATTTCCTTCAATGATGCATCCGTCTGCAATCAGCGAATTGCTTACTTGAGAGGACAGCCCGTATTTTACGGGAACCTCGTCGCGTACTTTGGTAAAAATGGGGAAATCGCGCGGGAACAGCTGTGCCCGAACTTCCGAATTTAATAAGTCCATATTGGCATCAAAATAGGATTTTAACCCACAAATCCGCTGTGAATAACCGGTAAACTCATACGCTTTGATGTTGAGTTTTCCAATCGATGGCTGTAGCGCATGCCGAATCAGCGAATAATGATCGTGGCTGATTGCTTCACTCACCATGCGTTCCATGAGCGTTTTTTCAATCAGCATCACATTCATATAAACATTCTGATTGCCCTGCACATCCGGTCTGACCATAATATCCGTTACATTATGCTCGCTGTCATAGAAAACCGTCGTTACATCGCGCAGAGATTCCGGCTGCATCTTCGCATTTTTTACCATCATGGTAATCTGCGCACCACTTTGAATATGCTCATGAATCAAATCCCGTACATCAATGTTTGCAATAATATCACAGTCACAAAGCAGTACATATTTGGCATTCGAGCGCTTAATAAAGCTCATTGCGCCGCCCATCGCCTCCAGCCGTCCGCGATAAATACCTCCTCCGCCACGGCTGGCAAACGGCGGCAGGATCACCATTCCCCCACGCTTACGGGCGAGATCCCAAGCGCGCCCTGCACCTACATGATCCATCAAAGACTGGTAATTTTGTTTGGTTATGATTCCAACTTCTGTAATATCAGAATTGACCATGCCCGACAAAACAAAGTCGACCATGCGGTAACGCCCGCCAAACGGAACGGAACCGGTGGTTCGGTTCTCGGTAAGCTCGCCGAGGATGGTATCGTGCATATTCGAAAAAATGATTCCCAGCACCTTATTTTCTCTCATCGTTAAGCACCCCCTGAACATCATGCTCCACCATCGCTTTGGGTGCTACAACGGCTCCCCTGCCGACATGGATGTCGTTTCCTACAACAGCAACGCCCCAATTTTCCTTATCCGTGGCATCCTCCGGACGCTGTCCAATTACGGCGTTTTCTTCAATCACACAATTTTCTGCAATCACGGCATATTCAACGACTGCATTCTTTTTAATTACAGTTCCAGGCATCACAATGGAATCGCGCACCACTGCGCCTTCTTCGACCATAACACCGGCAAACAAAACGGAGAAATCTACAAATCCTGCAATACTGCATCCCTCTGTTACCATTGAGTTTTGCACAACAGCGCCCTGCGCGATGTAGTGCGGCGGCATCACAGGGTTTCTGGAAAAGATCTTCCAGCTTTCATCATAAAGATCCAACGGTACTTTTGGATCCAACAAGTCCATATTGGCTTCCCAAAGGCTGTCAATCGTGCCGACATCCTTCCAATATCCTTCAAACGGATAAGCCACCATTTTTTGTTTATCTTCGAGCATTGCAGGCAGGATATCTTTGCCAAAATCATTATGAGAAATCGGATTCTGCTCATCATCTTCTAAATAATGACGCAGCTTCTTCCATGAAAAGATATAGATACCCATGGACGCAAGATTACTTTTTGGCTTTGGTGGTTTTTCCTCAAATTCATAAATCGTACCATCTGGATAAGCATTCATAATGCCAAATCGAGGTGCCTCCTCAATCGGCACCTGTAAAACCGCAATGGTGCAGTCCGCCTGTTTTTCCTTATGATACATCAGCATTTTTTCATAATCCATTTTGTAGATATGATCGCCTGATAAAATCAGCACATATTCCGGATCATACCGATCTATAAAATTGATGTTCTGATAGATCGAATTGGCTGTTCCGGTATACCAATCGGAGCCGGAACTTTTTTGATAAGGCGGCAAAACAAATACGCCCCCATTGATCCGGTCAAGATCCCAAGGCTGTCCGTTGCCGATATACTCATTGAGAATCAATGGCTGGTACTGCGTGAGAACCCCTACGGTATCAATCCCGGAATTCACACAGTTTGAAAGCGGAAAATCGATGATTCGATACTTTCCCCCAAACGGCACCGCGGGTTTTGCAAGGTTCTTGGTAAGGGTGTAAAGTCTGCTGCCCTGTCCGCCCGCCAACAGCATCGCAATCCATTCCTTTTTGCAAGACATTTAGTATCCCCCTTTATGATAGCTGCCTCATCTTTTCACACGGTTTTTGTTTTGCGTCGGCGTGTCCGACCCGATTTGCCCGCTGCAGTTTCTTTGCGCTTTTTTGCGCTCGACTGACCAGTTTTTTTGCTAGTTGTCCGTGCTTTTTTTGGTCTGCCTTTTAAAAATACGACCGCAAGTGGCGGAATCGTCATCTGAATCGACTGTTTCATCCCATGATCCGGTACATTTTTGACACGGATAGCACCTTTATTGACCACACCGGAACCTCCGAAACGAATGTCATCCGTATTGAATATTTCGTCATATGAGGTTGCCGGCGGAACTCCGATGCGATAATCTTCGCGGGTTACCGGAGCAAAGTTGCAAACCACAACCAAATCTTTTCCTTCTTGATCGATCCGACGGAATGCAATGATGTTTCGCGCATGATCATCGTGCGCAATCCAGTTGAAGCCGTCCCATGAATCGTCCACCTGCCATAAGCATGGCGTTTTTAGATAGAAATGATTCAGTTCACGTACAAAATCCCGCATTAAACGGTGTGCTTCATAGTCCAATAAACACCAGTCAAGCTGTTGTTTATAGTTCCATTCAATAAACTGCGCAAATTCACAGCCCATAAATAAGAGCTTTTTGCCCGGATGTGTCATCATATAGGCTAAGAAAGCACGCATACCAGCAAATTTCATTGCATATTCGCCCGGCATTTTATTAATCAGCGAACATTTTCCGTGCACAACTTCATCATGTGAAATCGGCAGTATGAAATTTTCGCTGAACGCATAAAACAAACTAAACGTTAATTTATCATGATTATAACTGCGGAAAATGGGATCAAGAGAGGTGTAAGACAGCATGTCGTTCATCCAACCCATATTCCATTTAAAATTAAATCCCAATCCGCCCACATACGCAGGTTTGGTCACCAACGGCCAAGCAGTCGATTCCTCCGCAATCATCAAAGCACTCGGATGTTCTGTAAGTACCGCCGTATTTAGTTTTTGTAAAAACGCAACCGCTTCCAAATTTTCGCGCCCGCCGTTTAAATTCGGCAGCCATTCCCAATCTTCACGGCCATAATCTAAATAAAGCATCGATGCAACTGCATCAACCCGCAGTCCATCAATATGATAGTTTTCAATCCAAAACATCGCGTTTGAAATGAGGAAACAAATGACTTCATTGCGTCCATAATCAAAAACATGGGTTCCCCAGTGCGCATGTTCACGCTTATGTACATCCTGATATTCATAGAGAGGCTGCCCATCAAATTCATAGAGTCCTTGGGCATCTTTCGGGAAGTGAGCAGGCACCCAGTCCATAATTACGCCAATTCCTGCCTGATGACATTTATCCACCAAATACATAAAATCGTAAGGTATGCCATAGCGCGAAGTTGGGGCAAAATAACCGGTAACCTGATAGCCCCAGGAACCATCATAAGGATACTCCATCAGCGGCATCAGCTCTAAATAGTTGTAACCCATATCCGTTAGGTAGTCCACCAATTCATCCGCAGCTTTTCGATAACTGAACACATTCCCGTCCGGATATCTTCGCCACGAACCAAGATGCACCTCATAAATATTCATTGGGCTTTGATAGGGGTTGCTATTTTTCTGCTTTTCCAACCATTCCGAATCCTGCCAGTTATAACCCGAAATATCAAATACTTTTGATGCCGTTTCCGGATTTGTCTGTGCATGAAACGCATATGGATCCGCTTTCATCAGAGTGCGTTCATCAGAAGTCTGTATACAATATTTGTAATTATCAAATTGTTTAACATCTAAAATTGTACATTCCCAAACACCACAGTTTTGATTTTGGATCAATTGCATTGGGTTGGCTTCCTCATCCCAATTATTAAAATCACCCACCACTGAAACCAAATTGGCATTGGGCGCCCATGTGCGAAAAGTAAACCCTTGTCCGTCTTCTCCATGGTATGGGTGCGCACCCAAAAACTGATATGCCTTGTAATTTGTCCCCTGATGAAACAGATACAATGGCAAGTTATCTTTTGTCTTAGCCATTGTTTCACCTCCCTTTTTCTATATATTATCAGTTTTAAATGTTCAATTCAAGTGTTTATTGTTGATATTTATGTAAAATTTTATTTAAACAATCTACAATTTTGGTTGATTTACCTATAAGCATTTTTAAATCCTTTCTTATTTTTTATGATAATTTTTAGAAAAGCGAACCCCTACAAAGAGATATTATACGTCTGTTGTATTGTCGTATTTTCGCCGTATTCGTCATTTTAATCAAAAAAGTATAACGAAATGTGATAAATTTTTTTATAATTTTTTGTTACTATTCACTAAATTTAAAAATGTAAAAAATCACCGCTATCTTTGCATTTTCATACAAAGATAGCGGTGTTCAAATATTTACTGAATCATTATTTAAATTCTTTTACTTGTGTTGCAAACATTTGGTCAGTAATATACTCACCTACATTATCTTTTGTAATGACCGTAGTACCAACATCGACAAAGCTTTCGACTTCTTCTCCATTACAGATCTGAATCGCTACCAAGACGGATTCTTGTCCTTGAAGCTGAGGGTCATTCATAGTTGTTACACTATATTTTCCCTCCTCGATCAGTTCAACCGCCTCCATCAAGCCGTCAACACCACATACAAATACATCCTGCATACCATTTTTTTCAGCAACCTGCATTCCACCAACGGCCATATCATCATTATGAGCATAAATCAATTTTACATCAGGATGTGCCAATAATAAATCTTGTGCCGCTGCTACCGCTTTCGCCCGGTTGAAATCGCAATAGGAGGACTGAACAATTTCTACGTTTTCACCTTCAAATGCATCATGGAACCCTTCGGAACGATTGATTGTATTGTTATTTCCACCGGAACCCATTATTTCAAGGATTTTTCCGGAAGCATTCCCTTTTCCTCCTAGAAGTTTGATCGCTTCTTGTCCAACAAGGTTGCCCATTTTGTAATTATCTTCTCCAACATGAGCCGTTGCGCCCTCTTCATTCGCCGGTCTATTTACAGTAACGAGCGGAACATCTGCTTCCACACACGCCTTAACCGCTGGTGTTACACTTGAGGAATCAACTGGATCTAAGATGATTACATCACATCCCGCTTGGATCAAATCTTGTACGTCTTGATTTTGTTTCGAAACGTTATTTGCTGCATTGACAAGTCGAAATTCGGCATCGGCTGCAATTGCTGCTTTTTCAGCCGCATCTTGTAATGCAACATAATAAGGAGAGTCGGTTGTACATTGTGAAAAACCGATCAGCAATTTTTTGCCGCTGTCTGTTTGCTCTTTACTGGATTCCGCTGTGCTGCTTTTTTCACTTGTGACTTCTGACGAGCTGGCACTTTCTGCTTTTGCAGCACTATTACAAGCCGACAGAGAAAAAATCACCGCAAGGGACAGTGCCAAACATACGATTTTCTTTATACTTTTCATTTTGAACTCCCTTTCTAAAGTTGATGTAATCGATCAAAGATTTTTCATTCATCCCCAAATTTCTACTATGTATCGCCTCCCTCTTGGTTTTAATTTTTTACTTGTACCGGTTTTCGTTCAGAATTTATTTTTTGTTTCCAACTACAAAATTGTTTAACATCAGAGCAAGAATGATGATGACTCCTTTAAATACATACTGGAAAAATGGCGCTACACCAATCAGATTAAAAATGTTGGTGATGATTTGTAATAGAATCACACCGCCAAATGTTCCAATGACGCCGCCTCTGCCGCCCAGCATACTGGCACCGCCAATAACAACAGCAGCAATTGCATCTGTTTCTCCGGCTTGAATCGCTGTAGGCTGACCAACTGTAAGGTAAGAACTCATCATAACTCCAGCCAATGCAGCCAAACAAGCTGAAATAATATAGGCTAAAATGGAGTACTTTTTGATTTTTATACCAGATAAATAAGCGGCTTCTGCATTTCCTCCAAGAGCATAGAGCCTGCGTCCAAAAGGAGTATATTTTAAAATTAAGGCAATTACAACCGTTAATAATATCCAAATTGCCGCCACTAATGGGAATTTCCCGATTTTTGCAGATCCAATAATGTTAAACCCATCCGGTAAATTGTTAATTACGTTTCCTTCTGAAACATAAAGCGACAAGCCCTGTGCAATCATCATCATTGCTAAAGTTGCAATAAACGGAGGCATATCAAAATAGTTGATTACTAATCCGGAGATTAAACCCAAAATTGCACTAAATATGATTGCGGTTAGAATTGCAATGGGAATCGGAGCACCTGATACCAGCAAATAAGCACAAACCATACCCGCGAAATTCGCCATATATCCTACTGATAAATCAATGCCTCCAATTAGGATCGTAAAGGTCATTCCGATTGCAATAATGCCGCCAAATGAAGCACTTCTTAGAATATTAAAAAAGTTATTTAGTTGTAAAAACTTATCCGAAATACAGGTTGCAATAAAAGAGAATAGAACTAAAAGAATGAGCAGGTTATATTTTTTAATAATTGTGTTTAACGTCAGCTTTTTTGTATTCATGATTTTACCCTCCCAGTAATTGCAACTTGTAAGATTTCTTCTTTATTTGCCTGATCCATATCAAATGTTTGAATTTGCTTTCTTTCATACATGACCGTAATTTTATTGCAGATTTTAACCAGTTCATCCAGTTCAGACGATACAATTAAAACGCTTTTTCCATTTTGTATCATGTCAAAAATGATTTTATAAATTTGATCTTTTGCTCCTACATCAATTCCTTGTGTTGGTTCATCGACAAGCAAAAACTCACAATCCTTAATCAGCCACTTGGAAAGCACCACTTTTTGTTGATTCCCGCCGCTTAAATTCTGACAAAGTGTGGCACCGGAAGGCGTTTTAATTGATAGCTTATGAATATAATCGCCGACTGTTTGTTTCATGTTTTTCATATTAAGAATGCCATGATCTGCAAGTTCTTTTAACGAAGCTAAAACCGAGTTTTCCCATACCGGCAAGATCTGTACCAAACCCTGCTCTTTTCTATTTTCTGGAACCAATCCAAAACCTTGTGAAATTGCATCATGCGGCCCTTTGGGGGTGAATTTTTGGGATTTGTACGACAAACTGCCAGATGTCAATTGATCTACTCCATAGATTATTCTCAGCACTTCTGTACGGCCAGACCCCACCAGTCCATACAGCCCATAAACTTCCCCTTTATGGATATCAATATTGATTGGTCCCACATTTTCAGACTGAGCGTTTTCTAATTTTAGAATTGGATTGCTTTTATAATCCACTTTTTCATTTACAATGCGTTCTGTTTCAATCTTGTGCCCAATCATTTTTTCAACTAACTGGTCCATTGTGATGGAAGATACGTCTTCGGTTCCCACGGATTTTCCGTCCCTCATGATGGTAATACGGTCACCGACCTGGTAGAGTTCATCCAGTCGATGGGATATATAAACAATCGTAATCCCATCCTTTTTGAGATTTTCAATAATTTCAAGCAGAACATTAAACTCTTCCGATGACAACGTTGCAGACGGTTCATCCATTACAATTAATTTTGCTCCGATAGAAAGAGATTTCATAATCTCTACCAATTGCTTTTGTCCGATACTTAATGTAGAAACCGGTTGCGTAACATCCAAATCAATGTGAAAACGCTCACATATCTTTCGTGCACGGCTTTGCATATCCTGCCACTTGATAATATTACCGTTATATTCATTTAAAAGAATGTTTTCAGCAATGCTAAGACAATTTACCAATGACAATTCTTGATAAATAATCGCTATTCCTGCATTTCTGCTGTCAATGGTGTTATAATGATTCATTTCTTTTCCATCAAACACAACTTTTCCTGAATCTTTCGTATATGCACCGCTTAATACTTTGATAAGTGTTGATTTACCAGCGCCGTTCGCACCGATCAAACAATGCGTTTCACCTTTTTTTACTTTGAAATCCACATGATCCAACGCAAGGACACCAGGGAAACTCTTACATATTTGTGTCATTTCTAAAATATAACGATCGTCCATATTGCTCTACCCTCTTTACAGTGATATTGAACTATTCCTTAATAGTACGGCAATGTGACTATATTGCGCTTTCATGCTTTGGTTAATTCCGATTAAAATAAATCTTATGACTTTGATGATCTAAAACTACTGCTTTCGAATGCGAATTTGAGAAACCGATTTCTTTCTTTTGTCATATCATAGCATACCTTCATCAAGAAAGTCAATAAAAATTATATAAAAAAAGCCAACATTCGACATAATATTTAGATATTTGTATAATATAACAGCTTATGAGCAAGATATTTGTACATATCGATTAAGAGACTGATTTCGTGCTTTTTAAGCTTTGCATGGAAAGCAAACCATTACAATACTGTTTACTTCGCACACATTTTTCCTTGATTTTAAGAATTATTTCTTGCAGATTATTACCAGCTATGTTATAATTAGGAAACCGATTCCTAATATAATATTTTGATTGATTTTATGAAATCGTATCTATTTTAAATGAGGTGGTTGTTTGAAGAACGAAAAGTACACCATATCTGATGTTGCAAAAATAGCCGGTGTATCACGCTCTACCGTTTCACGCGTATTAAATGATCAGCCGGGAGTCGGTGCAGAACTCCGAAAAAAAGTGCTAGCATGCATTGAAGAAATCGGTTTTAAGCCAAACACATTAGCCAAAAGCCTTATAAAAGGACATATTAATATTGTTGCGCTTGTTTTTGGCGATGTACGAAATCCTTTTTATGCTGAACTTGCCTTTTATATTCAAAAAATACTCAATGACAACGGATACATGGTCATGGCGTTTAACAGCGAGTACGACATGAAAAAGGAAATTGAATATATTAAAATGGCGGTACAATTTAATTTTGCAGGGCTTATTCTTCTTACAACGCAAACGCAGGAAATGAAGGAAACTTTGCAAAATGTTCAACTTCCAGTTGTGCTGGTGAACCGAACGTTCGATACTTTTCATGGCGACACGGTATCCCTTGACAATTTTCAGGCAGGGTATATGGCAACGAAACATTTAATCTCTCTTGGTCATTCGAGTTTCGCATTTTTAGCCGGTCCGATGAATTCTTCCTCGGTTAAACAACGTTATAATGGGTTTTTGCAGGCTCAAAACAGCTATCAAATTCCTTTCGATCCAGAAAAGCACGTCTTTTCTGGAAACCTTAAAATGGAAACCGGATATGAGTTAGCTAAAAAATATGTTGCTCATTTAAGGGAGTTGCCCAGTGCTGTCGTGATTTCCAATGATTTAATGGCGATTGGCTTTATTGATTACTGCCAAAAAAATCATGTAGACATTCCCGGTATGCTGTCGATTATTAGTTTTGATAATATCAACTTATCGGATTTGCACGCGATCGGTCTCACTACCATCAGCCAAAAAGCAAAACAAATGAGTGAATATGCCGCAAAGCTATTTTTGCGCAGAATACAAGAGCCTGACGCTCCGCCCGAGCATATTTTGATTGAACCGGAATTAATTGTTCGAAAGACGACTTCAACCTATAATCCAAACCGTTTAGATGGCTGGAAAAGCCAAGATATTTAAAATATAGCCTCCATAGCCAGGTAAATAAATCTGATTATGGAGGCTTGTTAATGAATAAACAATTTTTATTGAATTCGGTCTAAGGAAATTTGATTATTTTCTTAGACCGAATTTGTTTGTTCTTTGAATAAAATGTTTAGGTTCAGAATTTATGCTTGCAGATTCTCAAATACTGCAGATATTGCCTGTCCGCCGCCGATGCACATGGTCACTAAACCGGTTTTTGCACCAGTTCTCTTCATTTCATACATCATTTTAACAGGCAGAATACAGCCGGTAGCACCAACCGGGTGCCCCATTGCAATTGCGCCGCCATTGACATTGACTTTTGCAGGATCCATCTTTAAATCTCGGATAACTGCAAATGACTGCGATGCAAAGGCCTCGTTAAGTTCAATCAAATCAAAATCATCAATGGTCATATCTAATTTTTTCATAACCTTCTTTGTTGCATAATAAGGCGTATACCCCATCAGTTCTGCCTCAAACCCAGCAACTGCATAGCCTTTCAGTTCCATAAGCGGCGTACATCCAAGTTCTTTTGCCTTTTCAGCAGTCATCAAAACAACAGCTGCCGCTCCATCGTCAATACCGGATGAATTTCCGGCAGTAACCGTTCCGCCCTGTTTAAAAGCAGGACGCAGTTTTGCCAATTTTTCAATCGTGAGATTCGGACGCACATGCTCATCCGTATCAACAAGAATTGTTTCTTTTCTTAGTTTTACTTCTACGGGAACGATTTCTTCTTTAAACTTTCCGGCATTCATTGCGGCAGCCATCCGCTGATGGCTTTGCAAAGAAAACGCATCCTGTTCTTCACGTGATACATGGTATTTTTCTGCTACTGCCTCTCCAGTCGTCCCATTATGGTAAGGTCCAAGCGGCCATGTCAGCAAGTCAATGAGACCATCTTCCAATTGCTTATGTCCCATACGCAAACCATCACGTGCACCTTTGATGTAGTATGGAGCCTGAGACATATTTTCCGTACCGCAGGCAACCACAATTTCGGAATTTCCAGTCAAGATCTCCATCATGCCATCTACAATCGCCTGCATACCGCTTCCACATTGGCGATTTACACTGTAAGAAGTTGTTTCTTTGGGCAAGCCTGCTTTTAGGCTGACCGCACGAGCGATAAAACCGCTTTCTGCAATTTGTCCGACATTTCCTACAATAACCTCGTCCACTTTTGCAGGCTCGATTCCTGCACGTTTTACCGCTTCTTTAACAACAATTGCGCCCAAATCAATTTGGTTCACTGTGCTAAGACCGCCCATAAAGTTGCCGACTGCTGTACGGCATCCGCTGACAAGTACTATTTTTTTATCCATTTTTATTCGCTCCTATAATATTTTTAAGATATATTTTTCTCTTAAAGCACCATTCCGCCGCTTACCTCAATTACCTGTCCGTTTATGTAATTCGCATCATCTGACGCTAAAAACGCAACTAGATTCCCCACATCGGATGGCTTGCCTGCATAACCAGCAGGAATCTTGCTCATCATCAAGTCCCATGCTTTTTCCGGAATTCCGCGGGTCATATCCGTATCGATGAATCCAGGACAAATCGCATTGCAGGTAACGCCTTTGCGTGCCAACTCACGACAAGCCGTCTTTGTTAGACCCACTACACCTGCTTTTGAAGCGGCATAGTTCGCCTGTCCTACATTTCCAAGCCAGCTCATGGAAGCAATGTTGATGATATGGCCGCTTCCCTGCCCACGCATACGTTTCCCGGCTTCACGAGTCATATAGAACGTACCCGTTAAATTCACACTGATGACCGCATCCCACTGCTCGTCTGTCATCTTGTGCATCATTGCATCGCGATTGATTCCTGCATTGTTTACAACAATATCAATGGTTCCATACTCTTTGATTGCTGCATCAAAAATTGCATTCACATCCTCCAGCTTCGCAATATTTGCAAGAACAGCAATTGCATTGCCGCCTTGTTCTTTAATTTCCTTTACACATTCTTGCGCATTTTCAGCAATGACGTCGCCGACAATCACATTTGCACCCTCTGATGCCAGCTTAAGAGCGATTCCTTTTCCGAGTCCTCGTCCTGCACCTGTTACAATTGCTACTTTTGAATCAAGTCTACCCATAATGAAAAACCTCCTATTTTTCTATCATCAATTGTTTTATTTTCCAAGAACGATTTTTTTCAGCCCAAAGGG
The DNA here is from genome assembly GCA_938014855.1 of uncultured Clostridia bacterium. Classification (GTDB taxonomy): domain Bacteria; phylum Bacillota; class Clostridia; order Oscillospirales; family Ruminococcaceae; genus Anaerotruncus. The sequence continues at coordinate 14,913 of CALLQM010000101.1, forward strand.
ACCATTTTCTTCGAACAGCGCCGCATCCATCGTTTTTAAATCTTTACTAATGATCGGTTTCCAGTCCATTTTATCTAAAATATCGGTTTGCAAATCCATACCAGGAGCAATTTCTGTCAACATAACACCCTGCGGAACTAATTCGAATACCGCACGTTCCGTTACAAAAATCACCTTTTGTCCTGACTTACGTGCTAATTTTCCATTGAACGAGATTTGAGCTACTTGGTCAACCATTTTTCGCACTTTGCCTTCTTTAACAATGTGGATTTTTTGATCCTTAAACTCATATTCCGCCCCGCTGGCTGTAAAGGTTGCACAGAACACAACTGTTTTTGCATTTTGCGTGATATCTAAAAATCCACCGGCGCCTGTACAGCGGGCGCCCATTTTTGTGGCATTGACATTGCCCTCTTTATCCAGCTCTCCAGCACCCATAAACGTAATATCTGCACCAGCACCATTATAGAAATCCATTTGGTCTTGATGGCTGATCATGGCATAAAGATTTTGACCAATACCAAAATCAATTCCTCCGGCTTGTACACCACCATATATCCCAGATTCAACCGTAATCATGATATCGTCGGAAATTCCTTCTTCATTGCATACTTTGCCGACCATATCATTTGGAATACCTGTACCAAGATTAATAATATCGCCCTGTTTAATTTCCATGGTCGCTCTGCGTGCAATAAATTTTCGGACATTAAACGGCGCCGGTTCAATTTTCCCCTGAGGAACACGCAGCTGACCGCAATAGGACGGATCAAAATACCAAGACGATGTTTGACGGTGGTCTACCTGCGGATTGTCACATACCACAACCGCATCAACAAACACTCCCGGTACAACTACATTTTTCGGGTTCAATGTACCTGTCTGTGCTACATCCCGCACTTGTGCAATTACTTTACCGCCCCAGCGCTTGGCTGCCAAAACAGCAGGCAATACTTCCAGTTTCATCGCTTCGTCATCTGTCGTGATATTTCCCATTTCATCACATGCAGTTCCTCTGATTAAAACATAATCCAGCGGTATTGCTTTGTAGAAAAGATATTCTTCACCGTCTACTTGTGCGACTCGAATCAGATCCGGAAGATGTTTGGTGCGTTCATTCATTTTTCCGCCTTCCACTCGCGGATCAACAAATGTTCCAAGCCCAACTTTTGAAATTTTCCCCGGCAGTCCACAAGACATGCTTCTATATAACTGAGCAATCTGTCCTTGAGGCAGGCAGTAAGCTTCAACTTTATTGTTCGCAATCATGTCCATCCAACGTGGCTGCAATCCCCAATGCGAACCGATGATACGTGTCACAAAACCCTCATGGGCAAAATGCTGGATCCCATCTTTTCGGTTACTTTGTCCTGCTGAATGCACAAGCGTCAAATTATTCGGATGTTGTGTCTTTAAATATCTATTTTCCAAAGCTTTTAAAATAGATTCACAAGAACTGACCAGCGTCATACCTACTGTACAAATGGTTTTGCCATCTTCAACCATTTCAGCGGCTTGCTGTGCGGTAACAAAGTTTGTCTTTAACATGAATCTGTAATTCCTCCTTATCATTCATTTGATCAATAAACAATTGCCTTAATGTTTTCTTATCGATTTTTCCATTGGGCGTTTTAGGAATTTTATCAAAAAACTGAATCCGAATTGGAATTTGATATTTTGCCAATTTCGTTTTTAATGTTTCTTGAATTTTTTCCTGTGTCCAGTTTGGATCAGCAGATCGAACGGCTGCAACCGGAACTTCTCCATATTTTTTATCCGGTATTCCCACAACTGCAGCTTCTAAGATTCCGTTCAGACAATTAAGCTGATTTTCCACATCAAAACTGCAGATTTTTTCTCCGCCGCGATTGATCATATCTTTGATTCGATCCACAATAAAAAGATATCCATGTTCATTGCAGTATCCTAAATCGCCCGTATGCAGCCATCCATCAGGTGTAATTGCTTCAGACTGCAGCTGATAATATTCTTCTAATACGGTACTTCCGCTCACCAAAACCTCGCCAACTTTTCCCGTATCCTGCTCCATGCCGTTTTGATCGACAATTTTCAATTGATTGCCAGGAACAGGAACCCCAGATGACCCTATATAAGGAGAGTCAGCAGCGCCATTTGGCAATAAAGTTGCTGGCGATGAGGTTTCCGTTAAACCATAAACTGTATGAAAATCTACATTTGGAAGCCATTTTTTAATTCTTCGGATATTTTCAGGAGGCATGTTACTGCTTCCACATGCAAAACTGCGTAATGTTGGAATTTTCGGAAATTGTTCTTTTTCACTCAACAGCAAACTAAATACAGTTGGAGAAGCATGCAAAAACGTAATTTTTTCATCTACCGCACACTGTAAAACTCTTTTGGCATCAAAATATTTGTGCAGGTAAACCGTTCCCCCAACAAAAAGAAACAATCCGAGCAGTGCAACCATTCCTGTGACTAAATAAATCGGAATCGGAATAATCGTTTTGTCACTGCAATCAATCTGAAGGGTTCTTTGATAAGCAACAATCGCATGCATGACATTGTAATTTTTTAATAAAACACCTTTGCTTTTTGAAGTTGTGCCTGATGTAAAAATAATAAAAGCCGAATCTTCAAGTGTCCCTGCCGTATCTACCTGCGGAAAATCTTTTGTTAACAAATATTCAAATCCATAACCTTTTTCATGATTCAAAGATTGAATGCAAGGGATTGACTGCCCTTGATCAAATTCAAACCATTCGGCAAATTGTTCCTCACAAATTACAAAAGAAACATTTGCCTTTTTTGCGAGAGACAGAACTTCTTGTTTTTGGTATTTGACCGGCAACGGTACCGTAATGGCGCCCAATTTGTTCAGTGCTAAAAATGCTACACAAAATTCGATGCTGTTATATAGCATTAACGCAACATGACTGCCTTTTTGTATATGCAACTCCCAATGCAAATAAGATGCAAATTTATTTACCATTTCCAATAAAGATGCGTATGTGTATTTATTATGCCAGTTGTCGACAATTGCGGTTTTATCACGAAACCGATTCGCAGAATTATTTAACGCATGAGCTAGGCTCAGCGGAAGATCCGGAAAAGTGATCACTTCTTTTTCCCCAATTTTTTTCATCTGCATATCATTCCATATTTTCTGCGGCCAATAATCCTGCCAAGAAACCATGCAGATCACCTCTTTCTGAAAAGAAATTAATTTCTAGCTTTTGCTTCTGTATCCTATTATATTTTAAGAAACCGATTTCGTCAATATGTATTTTATTTAAATAATTTCTTGCTTTTCAGTGATTATTAATAAATATTACTATCTTTTAACCGTAAATAAGCCATAATTTTTGCAATACTATTGATTTTTTTACTGTTGTAAGATAAAATAGGTATGAAATCGGTTTCTAATTTGCTTCTAGTTTTTAGTCGTTCACATAAAATTTATCCCGTTTCATTACTATGACTACAGAAAAGGAAGGTAAAAATGAACATTCTTGTATGCAATGCAGGAAGCACATCATTAAAGTATCAGCTTTTTGATATGCCCGAAGAGCGTGTGATTTTAAAAGGAAAAATAGAGCAAATTGGAAAAAATAAAAATGCAAAACTTACTCTATATGGAAAGAACGACTGCATTTTAAATAAAAAACCTGTGACAGTAGCCAATCATTTAGAAAGCGTGCGTCTTGCTCTTGATACATTGATTCAATATCAAGCAATTCATAATTTCAATGAGATTGATGGTGTTGGATTTAAAACGGTTCATGGCGGTAAAATCAGCGGCACCGTGAAGATTGATGCATCCATTTTAAGTGCATTGAAACGCTATATTACCGTAGCTCCACTTCATAACCGAATCTATGTTGACATCATTGAGGCGTTCCTGCACTACGCACCTAATTTAAATTATGCCGCCGTATTTGAAACAGCATTTCATGAATCCATGCCGGAATATGCACAAACTTTCGGAATTCCATATGAATGGAAACAAAAATATGGAATCCGTAAATATGGATTCCATGGAGCATCCCACCGTTATATTTCTCAGCGAATCAGCCATTTGGCCAATCAGCAAAATATAAGGCTGATTTCCTGTCATTTAGGAGGCAGCTCCTCATTATGTGCGATTCAAAATGGGCGTTCCATTGATGCGACGCAAAGTTTTTCTCCTCAATCAGGAATTACGATGGGAACTCGTAACGGTGATTTAGATGTTTACGCAATCTTCTATTTAACATCGCTGGGATATTCGCTTGACGAAATAAACGATACCCTTTATAACCACAGCGGACTTCTTGGAATCAGCGGAATTAGCGATGACATGCAGGAGATTGAATATGCAGCGCAGCACGGAAATTCTCGCGCACAATTAGCGTTGGATGTTTATTGTTACGAGATAAAAAAATACTTGGGGGCTTACTGGACGATACTGGGTGGCGCTGATTATATCGTATTTACCGGTGGAATCGGGGAAAATTCCCCATATATCCGTGAAAAAGTATGCAGCGGTTTGGAACATTTAGGAATTGTGTTGGATAAAAACAAAAATATGAATGGAAATCCCGAACGAACCATTCATACGCATGATTCTAAAATTTCAGTTTATGTAATGCCAACCAATGAAGAAGTAATCGTTGCGCGCGAAACAATGAATTTGTTTCAAAATTAGGACATAAAAAAACACCTTTTTACTAGAATCGAAATTCTAATAAAAAGGTGTTTTAATCGTAAGTTGCAATTCAATCCAAGTTGATTACACAATGCATACGATCATGCATCAGACCCAAATTGTCTCCACAAATACTTCTTATGCGTTTACTTCATCCATATGAGCGATGAGCATGAGAACCTTGTTGCTGTAGCCCCACTCATTGTCATACCAAGAAACCAGTTTTACGAACTTATCAGTCAGCGCAATACCAGCTTTTGCATCAAAGATGGAAGTATGAGGGTCAGTAAGGAAGTCAGAAGAAACAACCATCTCTTCGGTGTAATCCAAAATGCCCTTCATTTCGTTTTCGGAAGCCTTTTTAACAGCTGCACAAATTTCATCATAGCTAGCAGCATTTTTCAGAGTAACGGTCAAGTCAACAACAGATACGTCCAAAGTAGGAACGCGGAAAGACATACCAGTCAGTTTGCCGTTCAGTTCAGGAATAACCTTACCAACTGCTTTTGCAGCACCAGTGGAAGAAGGAATGATGTTGCCTGCAGCAGCACGTCCGCCTCTCCAGTCTTTCTTGGAAGGACCATCAACTGTTTTCTGAGTAGCAGTGGTGGAGTGAATTGTGGTCATCAAACCATCAGCAATGCCGAAGTTATCGTTGATAACTTTTGCAAGCGGAGCCAAGCAGTTTGTTGTGCAGGAAGCGTTGGAAACGATGTCCATATCTTTGGTGTATTTTTCCTGGTTAACACCCATAACAAACATCGGAGCATCTTTGGAAGGTGCAGAAATGACAACTTTCTTTGCGCCTGCTTTCAAGTGAGCAGAAGCCTTATCAACAGTGGTAAACACACCGGTAGATTCAACAACATAATCTACGCCCCATTTCGCCCACGGAATCTCTTCCGGATTCATGCAAGCAGAAACATTGATTGCTTTGCCGTTTACGACCAGTTTGTCTCCATCTGTGGAAACTTCGCCGTCAAAACGTCCATGCATTGTATCATACTTTGTCATGTAAACCATATAGTCTACATCAATAAATGGATCGTTAATACCTACAATTTCAAATTTCTCAGGCTGTGCAACTGCAGCACGAAAAACAAGTCTTCCAATACGGCCAAAACCGTTAATACCAACTTTGATTGCCATTTATAATGACCTCCTAGTTTTTTATTTAACACTATTTTATATCATTTCATATTAAACTACAAGTTCTTTGTGATTTATTAGACAATTTTTCTTATTTTCTTCAATCTTCTGTATAATATACTTGCCTTTTTATTGAAAACCACTAATCGATAGACTATAATAGATTTGGTCGAGCGGTGTCGAGC